>CAJWSE010000074.1 GCA_913046275.1 uncultured Phycisphaerae bacterium
TATATTTAATTAAACTAATAAATGCTGACCTGTTAGGGTCATATTCAATTCTCACTACTTCTCCTTCTATATCAATCTTATCTCTTTTAAAATCGATTAACCTATATTTTCTTTTAGCCCCACCACCCATTCGTCTTGAAGTAATTTTGCCTTGATTATTTCTACCAATAAAGTGCCGCTCGGGCGAACTAGAGTTATTCGTTCCCAGTATTGTTCCGCCCCTTGTTAAAATGCCAGACAGGTCCTTCATGCTCAGTTTTCGTGTACTGTTTTCAATGAGCCCAACATAGCCATCATGTATCCCTATCACTTCAATGCCATGGTATAGCGCGGATTTCCCAATACCACGGATTGCTGCATTGAGCCCTGGGCAATCTCCGCCACCGGTTAAAATTCCAATTCGTTGAATGGTCTTCATGATTACATAATTTGTTTTACAGGGCGAATCGTTAACTCGCCAATTTCAATGTGGGGTGGAGTGCTGAGGACGTATTCAACACAATCGGCAATATCAGAAGATTGCAACGGGTTGCTTGTAGATTCCATGCTTTGCTTCATTGCTTCTTTTGCTGGCGGGTAGGTCACAGAATCAGTAAGATTTGTCATCACAACACCTGGCGCAATGGTTGTCACCTTAATAGTATTCCCATCTTTTTTACTGCGTGCGCTTAAATCATTTTGCAACCCTTCGCTAATTACACGAATCGCATGTTTTGTTGCTGAATAAACTCCGGTCCCAGGAAATACTTTTCTCGCCGCTTCTGAGCTAATAGAAATAATTCGTCCTGTTCCTTGTTCAAGCATTTGGGGCAGTGCTGCAGCAATACCATACAGGGCGCCTTTGAGATTGGTATCAATCATATTTTCCCAATCATCCACATGGCATCGTAGCATTGAGGCCACAGGCAGAATCCCTGCATTATTAATAATTGCATCGATACGTCCAAAATGATGAATAGCTGTCTGGGCAAGTTTTGCCACATCTTCTTTTTTTCGCACATCACATTCAATGGGAATGACATGGTCGCCGAGGGAACTTGCTAGCTCCTTAATTTGATTGAATCTTCGAGCGCCAATAACAAGGCCCTGTGCATTTTTTGCGAGTTTACGAGCAATAGCCTCCCCTATGCCTGAACTCGCACCAGTAATAATTGCCACACCTTGCCATAGTTTGTCGCTTTGTTCGTTCATTACAGGTACTATCCTACTCTTTATGACAGAACAAAAAGCACAACAACAAGATGAATCCCAACTTGTCGCCGCAAGGCGAGCAAAAATGGAACGATGGATTGAAGAGTATGGCGTATATCCTTGGGGTCGCCGTGTGGATGGACTCTTACCGCTTTCTG
Source organism: uncultured Phycisphaerae bacterium (assembly GCA_913046275.1). The sequence continues at coordinate 1,350 of CAJWSE010000074.1, forward strand.
AAGCTAGAGATCTGTTTTGCCAAGAAGCACATGATGCATTTAAGGAAAACATAGAGGAAGACAATAGGCCAGAAGTCGCAGTTGCGGGTCGTTGTATCCAACATCGTGCCATGGGCAAATTGACGTTTCTAGTTATTCGTGATGATAGTGGAGATATGCAAATAAGTTGCTCAAAGGCAGCAATGCCTATAGAACAGTTTAAAGTCGCAAGCAAACTCGATTATGGAGACATTATCGTTGCGACAGGAAAAATGGGCAAGACAAATAAGGGCGAGGTTTGTGTCTGGGCGGACTCCTTTGAAATTGCATGCAAATCACTGGCTCCACCTCCAGAAAAATTTCATGGACTAAGTGATGCAGAGTTACGCTATCGCCAACGCTATGTTGATATGTATTCCAGTAAAGACACCATTGAGACATTTAAAAAACGGTCTCTAATTGTTTCCACGATTCGTTCCTTTATGGACCAGCAGGGCTATCTGGAAGTAGAAACTCCAATGATGCAGCCCTTAGCTGGAGGTGCAGCGGCAAGACCTTTTGAGACGCATCACAATGCACTCGATATCCCTTTGTTTTTGCGCATTGCACCCGAACTTTATTTAAAGCGATTGCTTGTTGGGGGGATGCGCAAAGTTTTTGAAATTAATAGAAACTTCAGAAATGAAGGTATATCTCGAAGACATAATCCTGAATTTACAATGCTCGAGTCCTATCAAGCATTTGGCGATTGCGAAACTATGCTTAAGTTAACAGAAGGCATGATCCGCTCAGCAGCAGCAGCAGTGGGTGATCCATCCGCAATGCCTTTTGGTGAAATTACCATCGATTATTCAGCACCATTTGATCGTGTTTCCTATTCGGAGCTGTTCTCTCGAGCGCTTGATTGTTCAATACATGATGAGTCTGCTATTCGAGCAAAGGCTCAGGAACTTGGTTTTGGAGATGCGCTTACTAAAAATCATTGGTTACTCGTGAGCGACCTGTTTGATGGTTATGCTGAGTCAGCACTTGATGCAACTCGACCAACATTCGTAACGGATTTTCCAAGTGCTATTTCTCCTCTGACTCGCCCACATGCTGAAGACGTAACCTTATCCTATCGATGGGAGTTATTTATTGCAGATATGGAAATCGCAAATGCATACACAGAGTTGAATGACCCTGATTTGCAATTGCAAAGGTTCACGGAACAACTTGATGGTGCAGATGATGAAGTGAATGCGTTCCGATCACTTGATGAAGATTTTATTCATGCACTACGTGTCGGGATGCCGCCGGCTGGAGGTTTGGGGGTTGGCATCGACCGCGTTGTCATGTTACTTACGGGGAATGAATCAATTCGAGATGTTATCTTGTTCCCACTAATGCGCCCTGAGGAGGCTTTAAATGAAGACATGTCATAAAGTATTATTTCTTTTAGTTCTTGTTTTAACTTCTACTGTACTGGGTGATTGGAGTATTACAGATCAGCAATGGTACGCCGTCTCCATAGACGGTGTTAAGTCAGGGTGGGCTCAAGAAGTTGTCGAAACTAAAGACGCCAGAATTAAGACTAGTACTGTGCAATTTATGACGCTGTCTCGAGGAGGCATGGAGCTTTCTATTAAAGTAACTTCCGAATTTGTAGAAACGGAAGATGGGGAGCCGGTTTCTGTATCGACTTCTCAAGAGGCAATGGGCCAAGTTCAAACATCTGAATGGCTGTTTAAAGATGGTGAGATTCAGATGACTTCTGAAGCAGGTGGTATGCCTATTATTAAAAGAGTGCCAACCCCAAAGGAGATTTGGTTAACTCCACAAGAAAAGAAAGAACTCTTTATTCAAAAGATGAAGGAAGGTGCCGCCACAATCACTTATCAGACAATGACGCCTGAGCTAGGGCCTTCAATTGTCACCGTTGTCATGACGAAGATGAGCGATGAAACTAAAAATGTTCTTGGCAAGCCGATGGTTGTGACCGCGTGGGAAACCGTGAATGACAAAATGCCTGTAATAGGTACAGAGTTCTATACCAGCGATGGTTTGCACGTTGGTTCATCAATGAATGCCGGATTTGGTGCAATTACTAATACAATTGCCCGTCGTGACGAGGCGCTTGCTCCTGTAGTGGAAGTTCCCGAATTAATGGTGAGTCTATTTGTAGAACCAAATAAAAAAATTGATAGTGCAGAGTCGATACTAAGGATGCGATTGACTAGTAAAGATAACTCAAAAGTAATTTTGCCTTCAACGGGTTATCAGGTTGCAACACAGAATGATGATGGTTCAGCAACGCTCGTGGTCGATTTGAATAAACCAGTTGAAGCAACTGCAGTAGAGTTAGAAACAGATTATCTTGAATCATCAGCTATTTGTGATAGTACTGATGTTCAAGTACGCCAAATAGCGCAGGACGCAATTATGCATTTGCCTGAAGATTCTGCGCAGTTTGAGATAGCACTTGCGCTCAGAAAAAAAGTATATGAGCATATAACAGAGAAAAATATGTCAAAAGCATTCGGCTCTGCATCTCAGACAGCTCGAAGTCAAGAGGGCGATTGCACCGAGCATGGTGTGCTGCTGTGCGCTTTGCTTCGTGCATCGAATATTCCTTCACGAGGAGTTATGGGCATGGTGTATGTGCCTACGATGGGAGGCAAAAATGGAGTGTTTGGTTGGCATATGTGGTCACAAGCCCTCATTAATGGTAAATGGATGGATCTTGATGCAACATTGGATGTGCCGTATACCGTTGGCCATATTGCCACAATGACGACGAGGCTTTCCGATGATGAGATGGCAGTAGAGATGGCTGGCATAATGAATTCAATAGGAAATCTTGAAGTCGAAGTCATTGACTAATTCAATGTCTTTGCCTGACTTGCCAGAACGTCCAGCGGATGGGCACAAAGGCACTTTTGGAAGTGTCTGTATTATTGGAGGGCAGCGTAGCGAAACTGGCCGAGTCATGATTGGTGCACCTTCACTTTGTGCGAATGCCGCGATGCGTAGCGGTTGCGGGAATGCAATGCTTGCGATGGCCCAGCCAATATTACAAAGTGGCCTACAGCTAGCTCCAACAGCAACTGGGATAGAGCTTCCGGTAGATGAGGTTGGAAGGATAATTCCAAGCGCTGCAATTGAAGCAATCGACTCGCATGCCTTAGGTTGCAGGTGCCTAGCGATTGGGCCAGGATTTGGAAGTGAATGGCCTCAACAACAGATTGTCGCAGCTTTACTTGCACGAGAAGAGAGGCCAATCGTCTTAGATGCAGATGGTTTAAATGCACTTGCGCAATTAAAATCAGCTCAATTGGATTTGCGAGCGCCTACTATCATGACACCGCATCCTAGAGAGTATCAACGACTGTGTGAGGCTATGGGCACGAATGCTCAAAACCCCGAGGAGCTTGCGCAAGCGTACGGTTGCATTCTTGTTTTAAAAAGTGATGTTATAAAAATCACAAATGGAGTTGATACATTTGAAGAAACAAGAGGGGGAGTTGAGCTCGCAACTGGTGGGACGGGGGATGTCTTGGCAGGTATCATTGCTGGGCTGCTTGTTCAATATGGAAGTAGCAGCATTTCGCATGTATTTGATTCTGCTGTTCTTGGGGCATCCATTCACGCAATGTCTGGAGCACTCTATGCCAAAGAGCATGGAAGTACGGGCATGCTTGCAACAGATTTGCTCGAACGAATTCCTGCCGCCATTGCTACAATGCGAAAATGAGTTCAACAAAAGTATCCGAAATGACAGGGCAGGGTTTTATGCACGGCGTTTACGCTCTTGTTAACCCTCAAGTAGGCACGACTCGAACAGGCGATCCTTTTTTAAAGTGCCTTTTGCGTGATTCCACAGGTGAAGCAATTGGAAGGATGTGGCGCTTCGACCCTTCAACCATGGCGGATATTACTGCGACAGGATTTGTGCGTGTCGAAGGCGCACAGGAAATGTACCAAGACAAGTTGCAGATTAAAATTGGTGAGATTTGGTCGCATGAGCCATCGGCCGAGGAGCTGGTTGAATTGCTCCCAAGCACGAGAAAAAATATTGATGAAATGTTTGCAGAAGTAACTACTTTGATCCAATCCCTCGATCATCCTGCTGCGAAAGCACTTGCCTCGGCTTACCTTGATGACATCAAACTCATGGAAGATTTTAAGGTGGCCCCGGCTGCAAT
>CAJWSE010000075.1 GCA_913046275.1 uncultured Phycisphaerae bacterium
TCGGGTGAGACCCAACACTTAACTCATTTGCATTATAAGGTGTAACTAAAAATTGCTCACCCCATACAAAGAGATCTTCATGATTTGCACGAAAAACTGCATAACCACAAAAAAGACCACCAAATAACAAAATTTCGGTTGCTAAGAAAAGCCACATGCCCAATTTCGCTGCATCGTGCTGCTGCTCCATATCACGATAATGATGCTGCAAATGTAGTTCGTGACTATCAGACATTAATGATGACTCCAAAATCAGGTCTGCCAAAAGGCGAATTACTTGAAAAAAAGAAGTATAACTAATTTAGAAGCCATATTAAGTCATCAGATTCTTGTTTTTTGCAGTATCTAATACTTCTGCCTTTTCAATTGAGCAACAAACACGTAAATATCGTAATATCAATAATATGCTCGTAAACTATATTCCTATCGCCCTCGCAATTCTATTGGAGCCTAAAGTGCTTATGTATTCCAAAGCCGGATATGACATCACACCGCTTTCACCAGAGACTAAGAATGCTCTCTTGGAAAATCTCGATGAAGAAACATTTCGAGTAACTCAAAAAGCAGGAACTGAACAGCCATTTTGTGGCACCCTCCTAGATAATAAAAAAGACGGTTTTTACGCTTGCTCAGTTTGTGGGCTACCTTTATTTTCTAGCGAACACAAATATACCTCTGGAACTGGCTGGCCAAGCTTCTTTACTACCTTTGCGCCAGAACATGTTGCTACGAAAAAAGATCGCTCACACGGCATGGTACGAACTGAAATTCTCTGCGCAAGATGTGATGCCCATTTAGGCCATGAATTTGAAGATGGACCTAAGCCAACAGGAAAAAGATATTGTCTAAATTCCGTTTCATTGCATTTCTTTGAAAATGGAGAAGATATTCCTGACCTATCAAAGCCAATAGAAACTGAAACTGCATACTTTGCAGGGGGTTGTTTTTGGGGCATCGAGCACTACCTACAAAAAGGTGAAGGCGTTATTAATGTAGAAAGTGGATACATGCAGGGATTAACCGAGAGCCCTACCTATAAAGACGTGTGCACTGGAATGACAAAGCATGCAGAAACGGTAAAAGTTACGTTTGATCCAAAAGTAATTTCATTCAAGACTTTACTTGCAGCATTTATGAAAATGCATGACCCCACACAGATTAATCGACAAGGACCTGACTATGGAACACAATATCGATCTGGCATATGGTTCACATCAAAGGAACAGCAAGAAACTTCTGTTGATTTCATTAAGGAATTAACTGATTCAGAATTGTACGATGCAAAAATTGCTACCGAGATAGAGGCTGCAAAAAAGTTTTACCCTGCTGAAGATGTGCATCAAGATTACATTGAAAAAACTGGACGGTCTTGCCACGTTAAAAATCCCTGGGATTGAATTTAAATTTTTGATTTTAAGATCTAAACTGCGAATCAATGTCCCTCTTCCTCTTCACTTTCGTGACCGAAGAAGAAGTACAAAATCAGAACAATAAATGCTATAAAAGTGATTGATGTAGCAAGTAGATATAAACCCAGGCCAACAGAGACACCAATTGTGGCTGTGACCCAGATACTTGCGGCGCTTGTCATACCCTGCACTTTCCCTCGAGACTGAATAATCGCACCTGCGCCAAGAAAACCAACGCCACCTACAATGCCTGCGATGATTCGACTTGAATCCATATTAATCGAATTTAAATTGTCTGCTCCAGACTGCAATACAGAAAGTTGAATAACGGTTTCAATTCCAATCAATGTAAAGGCTGCAGAGCCTAAACTGATTAACGCCATTGTTCTTAATCCAGCTGGCTTGTTATGCCGGCTTCTGTTAAATCCGATGACCGCGCCGAGAATTGCTGCCAATACTAAACGTAGTAAAATTTCCCATTCACCTACTACAATCATGTGTTATTCCTTTGCTCAAGCAAGAATGTACGTTCTTCTAAGAAAGCTTTCTCTCGTTCAGCTAAATGTTTTTTAATCCCCTCAAGCTGTTGTTCAGCTTCTCGCCTGGCTTTGCGAGTGTTGCCTCCGTGCCGAGGATCTTCCTCTATTTGTTCCAAATCCATCGCCATGACTAGGGCCACAAAATCAGCATCGATTGTAGGCTCTCCAGCTGCTGCCGCAACATTGTCGAGTGCCTTCAGCTCTTCAGTAATACGACGAGAAACTTCATCTACGTTCTCTTGAGGACCAAACATAAGAAGTGATTCACGAGTAGTGTTGCGCCTACTTTCAATCGATTCTTCCAGTTCATCTATCTTGCCATGCAACTGTTCTGTTGCTTTATCAAGCGGAATTGGAGGTTTTGGTGGCTCAAATTCATCAAGTTTCACTTGAGAACCCCGTTTCACCATCTTACAGAACCAACCAGAAATTTTGTATGCCTCACTTAATCTGCGCATTGCTGTTGGCACAGGCGTTGGACTACCGTGAACGGCAGCATTCCCATCACGGCGAATCGCATGCATGCTATCTGCCTGTCTTCTTGGAACAATTCCACCTCGCTCTAGTGCACCAAGCATGGCGCCTAAATCCTGAGAAATATCACCATGCATTTGTAATGTTGTTAACTTCTTAGCCATTGTTTCAACCATCAGCCGTAACTTGAACATACAAGAGTCTGGATCTGTGTGCACATACTTTTCAGCTTGTCTCGCTAGCTCTGCAACCCTTTTATCAAACCGCTCAAGAAATTGAAAGTTAGTTTTACTTTTACTCATAACTTTGCCCCATGTGGCCGCAACATGGAGGCAATCACTCGCGCATTAACGCAGCATCTCTGATAATCATCCGGAGTGACATCAATTGCTGAAGCGAGCATTGAAGCCCAGCGAACTTCAAGTGGTTTCATCTTTCGGTCTGCGTATGAGATCATCATGACGCCAGTTAATATTTTTTCCGCAAGTTCTCTTGGCAACTGGCGAACGCCTGACAAACAATCAATTAAAGTTTTGTTTGAAATATGATTCGCATCTTTCGCTTTTAGACAAATCTCTTCGGTGAAACCCAATATAGCTTGTGCATATAGACCAGTCGCTGCCTCTTGAACCGCATGCAACTCTTCGCCTGCAATGGCCATGGTGCGTGCCGAAAGAAACCAGAGTGTTGCAAAATCAATTGTTTCGTTGCTATTCATGACCGAGTATCAAATTGTAGCTAATATGGATTTATTAGTGCAAAAACAGCGTTAATCAATTTAACTTAACACTGATGTAAACATGGGCAATTATTTACAACTTGCAAATCTACTAACAAAACAACTTTTTTAGTGTAAATAACTGCAAAAAACCTTGAATAGACTCTTCGTTCCTATACATTATGTGCAAGAGAAGGGTGTTTGGAGACACCTTAAAAAGAGAATTAGCGTTTGGATAGCGCGTAATAATATTAGGAAGAGAGAGACAAAATGAAATATTTAGTAGCAACTAGTCTTCTTGCCTCATTCGTAGCTGGAACTGCAACTGCAGATGTTCTTTACTACCAAGGTTTTGAAGATGAGTCATATGTTGGCGGTCAATATACAGATACAGGCGATGCCGCTGTTGACCACTGGCTTTCAAATAATGAAGGTGAAGCAGCAGTCAATGGTGATGGCTTCAACGCATGGTATGGATCCACTGGCAGCAATGGTCTTACTGATGGCGACTGGGTAGGTGTAACAAGTTACGCAGGCACCGTGGGTGCTTGGTACGAAGGCAGCCAAGGTTATCAAATGTCTGATACTGACGGCATTATGGAATTACATTTTGACGGGTATGAAGGTTTTGCAGATACTGTTTCCGTTGCAATTTTTGTTCAATCAACTGGCTGGGAAGCTGCTGATAGCATCTCAATGCATTGGGGTGATGCAGACGAAAATGGAACGGGACCACTATTTAGCACAATCGGACAAGATATTGATGACTTAGAAATCGAAGGTGAATGGATGTTGATGGAATTTGATGTTTCAGATGCTGGCTCAGGCCACTTCCATATACGTTTTGAATCTAATTCCTCTTCTGAAAGCCTTTTCATTGATTCAGTATCAATAATGGGTTCCGCTATTCCAGCTCCTGGCGCATTAGCACTTCTCGGCGTAGCAGGTCTTGCTACTCGCCGACGTCGAAAATAATAGCGACATACAATTAGCTATCCAAATACAAGACCCCACTGCTTGCAGTGGGGTCTTTTTCATTTTAATAAGTATATCCTTCGTAAATGAATATCTTAGGGGCAAGCACCCCATGCGGAAATCACTTCAATAACATCATTGACTTCCACAGAACCATCACCATTAAGATCTGCAGGACAACCGACGCATTCCACTGCTTCATCATCACACATCACTTGTGACCCTTGGAATATTCCAGAAGCATCAAGGCATGCTGTCTCATTCGCAGCAATTATGCATAGGTTTCCTAGGCAACAGGCGCCCGAATCAATGCCGTAACACTCCACCATTTCACATACTGTGTCCTCCCCGCCAAAGACTCCGCCGCCATCAAGACAAGCACTGTAATCCATTTCCCAGCAAGCGTCTCCGCCACAACAAGCTCCTAGGCCTGTTGAACAACCAACGATGTCGCCAATGATTGTTGGTTCAGAACCTGAAAAATCTTCAACCATATCGCAAACAAGGTTAACACAAATAATTGGATCTTCAAGCGTTACTGTGCTACTTGCAATTTCAATAGCGCCACTTCCACCTGAACCATCGCAATCACTATCAGCAATGTTTGTGTCAAATGTGCAATCTGTAAATGTCACCGTGCTACTGCTCCGAATATTTGCAGCGCCACCTTCTGCGGTTGCTGTATTCTCTAGAAATATCGTATTTGTAATTTCGGCATCACCATTTAAATAACTAAACCAAGCACCACCTTTTGTCGCATCATTAGATGCGAACGTTGAATCTTGTACCGTAATTGAACTATTCTTATTATAGATACCACCGCCATTAGCCCCTTCATTTCCCTCGACTGTCACAGCGGTAAGAACAACCTCTGCACTGGTATCTTTTACGTACAAACCACCTCCACTTGCGCCTTGATTATTTTCAAAAACGGAATCTGTAATTGAAGCACTTGAGCTCCGCATATAGAGACCGCCGCCCACATTCACTGATTCATTAGCTCTAAAAGTCGAGGATTCAATGATTGCTGAGCCATCATCAATATAAATTCCTCCACCAAAACGCTTTGCATTATTTCCTGACACAATACAATTGCGGATTGTGGGCGAAGACCCATAAATATAAATACCACCACCGTCCTGATCCGTACCATTTCGAATTGTGAGAGCTTCCAGAACTGATCCTTCACCCTCCCCCATTGAAAAAGTAACGACAGAGCCAGATGAAACATTCCCATCAATATATGTACCTTGCGGCTGACCGCTTGAGCTGGTCACAGTGATTGCTTTACCAAGAAAATCAATTGATTCATAATAGATACCCTCATTAATTGAGACAATATCTCCTTCTATGGCGACGTCTATAGCCGACTGGATACTCGCAAAATCAT
>CAJWSE010000076.1 GCA_913046275.1 uncultured Phycisphaerae bacterium
TTAGGGAGAAAGCGAGATGCATTGCTTGCTATGGAAAGATCCTGGAAGGTCTTCGAGCACGCGATTGCCAAAGGTTGGTTTTCGCCAGACGCAAACGCTGCCTGGTTTATTGATTTGGCAGATTTGTTCCAAGATGACCCGGCAGAAGGCGAGAAATTTGTGAATGCACTTGTGGGAGGCGAGTTGTCTTCGCATCAACTTGCTGGGCTTGCCATTTATTACGAATCATTAGGCGGGGAGCACATCAACAAGGCTCTCGCGTTGCTTGATAAGGGGTTATCACTGGGTGATGGCGAACAAAATACACGTTTAAGGTTATTAATGATGCGCGGCGCACTTCTTGTAGAGGCTGGTCGGCTTGATGAGAGCGAGAAAGCGTTTAGGTTATTGGCGAAGGAAGCCAATTCACCGCTTGTTCAAAATAACTTGGCATATGTTGTTGGCGTTTATCTAAACCGTCCAGAGGAAGGGTTGAAGATTGCAAAAGAGGCTGCGAAAATAGCGCCTCGGAATGGTTCGATTGTTGACACCGTGGCAACAATGTACGAACGTCTTGGTGAATATCAGAAAGCAGTCGAGACATATGACTTTTTGTTGCAAATTGAACCTACTAATACAAGCGCAATGGTCAAGATTGCTTTGCTATACGCAGATCATTTAGCACAACCAGATAGGGGGATTGTGTTTGCTGAACGCGGCAGAAGCCAAAAGCCTAGAAGCCCCGAAGTTCTAGATGCATTAGGTTGGTGTTATTATCGGAACGGCAACACTGAGCGGGCCAAGGAAACAATTAGTCGATCAATACGAAATGGGGATACATTCGAAGCGTATCTCCATATGGCACAGATTGTTATGGATGATTTAAAGTTTGAAGAGGCTCTCGGACATATTCGCATGGCTGAAGAACTTGCACAAGATGAACATTCGAGGAAGAGAAATCAGGTCCTGAAGGACGATATTCGCAAGAAGAAGTTAGAAAATGAAAGTGGTACTTAAGAACTAAAGCTATGCGCCCATCACCATCAATAGGAACTCCAAACAGACCCATGCCAAAAGGCAGGGCAATTGACCCAGTCCGCGTTTTAAGAAGGCATTGGAAGGGTATTCCTATTTGGGGTTTTGTTGGCGCACTCATTGGTGCAGGGGCATTTTTCTTATTTTCAAGAGTGTATCCACTGTACACAGGCGAAATCATGTTTGAAGTACGTCCGGGCCTCGGTGAGGCAACTGAGATTGGTACAACCGACACAATTAATGAAAAGATGGTGGAGCGGGTTGCTGCAACACAGGTCTTTTTGATTCGAGAGCGCTCCATCTTAACTGCTGCAGTTGAAAATCGCACCATGCGGCAAACGACTTGGTTACAACAGTTCATCGAGCCAGGAACAGATCTTCTCTTGACAGACTTGGCAGTTGACGAGTTATTGGAAGAATTAAGTACCCCGATCAAGCCCGGTACAAATTTGTTTGGTATTAAGTGGTCTGGCCACGTGCCTTCAGATGTACCGATTTTACTTGGTGCGGTTGCAGCTTCTTACATGCAACGAACAAAAGAACTTGACGACGAGGGTTTCCGCAACAATGCAAAGTTATTTGAAGACGAAGGTCGTCATATTAAATTTATGTTGCAAGACCTGAATGATGATTTACAAGCGTTTATTCAAGCGAAAGGCATCACTACGCTCGATGACACGCGCTTTTCTACATTAATGTTCGAAATACAAAAGTTAACCGAGAACATGACAGATACAAAGCAGGCACTGACTGCGCTAAATCAGCAGTACCTGCAAACAGCCGCAAAACTTGATGGCACATTAGAGCCCACTATGGAGGATAGGCTTAGGGCTGAACAAGATCCCATTATTATTCGCCAAGAACAAGTACTCGAGTCTCTCGAAGCAAGCTTGCGTGCTGTACGCGAACGGCTCGACCCTTCGCATCCACAAATTAAAGATGCAGAGATTTCTGTTGCGGCGACAAAAGCTCAGCTTGAATCCAAAATCGAAACAATTACTCGTCGAAACTTGAATGCTCAAGTGCGTGAATTGTTATCTACAAAAGACACACTTGTTGTTCAACTTGAACGGACCGAGCAAGATATAGAGATAAAAGATGGCGCGCTACGCGAGCTTGCAGCAAACCAATCTCAATATGAGCATATGGAATCAATGCGCAAGCAACTTGAAATGCAGCGAGATGAAAACCAACGCTTAACTTCAAGTTTGCGGCTAATGCAATTGCGTGCGGATGCTGGCCGAATTCGCCAAGCAACCCCGCCGTTAGAGCCAAGGGAAAAATCTTTTCCTGTAATTGAAATCATGTTGCCTGCAGGAGTGTTTTTAGGGGTTGCGGCATTTGTGGGTATAGTGTTTTTGAAAGAGCTTACTGATCAGAAAATACGAAGTGCAAGCGATGTGTTTATTATCCCTGGTGCAAAAGTAGCAGGCGTTCTTCCAGATGTAGACGAAGATCCTTCGGGTCTTGAGTCGCCCGAACTGGCGGTGCTGCATAGCAATGAAGGCATTTTTGCTGAATCTTGCAGGCAAGCATGGGTTGGCATCAATCGCTCAATGCAACAGTCGGCGCATCAATCATTATTATTCCTTGCCGCTGCTCCTGAAGCCGGTACTACAACAGTTATTGGGAATTTTGCTTTGGCAGCGCAGATTTCAGGTTTGAAAGTCGCTGTGCTTGATTGCAACTTTAGGCGGCCAAGCCTTGCTTATATGTTTGATTTGGATGATGCGTCTCCAGGCGTTGCAGACTTGCTTGCAGGTAGTGCGAACATTGAAAATGTTATGCAGTCTACAAATTCTGGTGTCGATGTAGTTTCCGCAGGAACTCCTGCAAACCGATTATTTCAGCGACTTGGAAGTGAGCGAATGAGAAGTGTGTTTGCCCAGTTGCGCGATCAATATGATTTGGTATTAATTGATGCGCCTCCTTCAATTGTTGCAGGTGATGCACTGCTACTTGCAAATTTAGTTGATGCAATCTCATTGGTAGTTCATGCAGATCGTGATGATAGAGGTCTTGTGGCTCGAGTTCTACGTGAACTCGGCGAATCACGCGCAGAAATACTTGGAGTGACACTCAATGCGGCGGTAGGTACAGTCGGTGGCTACTTCCGTAAGAACTACCTTGCAATGATTTCATACTCCGACCAGAGCGACGAAGAATAAACTTATCTGATGTTACCTGAAACATCTACACCGCTATTGCAGATGGAGTGGTGGGTATTACTTTTTCATTATTGGCCAGTATTTGTTTCGGCTTTTGCGATGGCAATTGTGGTGACACCTATCATGCGTTTTACTGCTCGTGCGACGGGAATTGTTGATCGACCGGATGAAGCAAGAAAAATCCATACAAAACCGATAGCGTACTTAGGTGGGGTAGGCGTTTTAATTGCCGTGCTTTCCGGGATTATTGTTAGTTACACTCTGCCGCAACCTTCATTTATTCAACCATTTCCCCTTGTTGTAATATTGGGAATGTTCGCAATTGGATTAACGGGACTTGCTGATGATGTTAAGGAATATTTTGATCCATGGTGGAAAATTGCTGGGCAATTTATTGCTGCAGCAGCTATGGCGCAGCAGGGTGTTGGCACACGAGTTGCGGAGGGGTTTCTCAGAAGAGTGTTGCATATTCCAAGTTCAGTTTGCGATTACCCCTTGATTAGTCCAATTGATGGTCTTCTCGCAGATCCAATTACCGTAACTTACATTACGGGTATTTTAATTATTGCAGCGTTTATATTGGGTGCTTGCAATGCAGCGAATCTAATTGATGGCCTTGATGGATTGCTCTCTGGTGTTGTAGCTATCACTTGCATTGGTTTTATAGCGATCACTCTAATCGTTCTTAAATCATTTACCGTCGCAGATTTGGAAAATATCCAAGCTCACTTGCCGTTAAATACAGCGTTAAGTAATCGGGGAGAAGGCATAACCTTATTAGGGGCCAATCTGGTGTTAAGCGTATCATTACTAGGCGCTGTTCTCGGATTTTTAATCTATAACTTCAATCCAGCTTCTATCTTTCTTGGTGATGCTGGAAGTCTGCTTCTTGGGTACCTTTGTATAGTAATGGCGCTTATGCTTGGAGAAAAGGGGGAAACATTTATTGTTGTTGCCGGCTTGATTGTGTTTGCACTTCCTATCCTGGATACGTTGCTTGCAATCCTAAGGAGGAAGCTCGCAGGTAAAGCAATGTCAGAGCCAGATTCCAATCACATTCATCACATATTGAAACGTAAATTTAAGAGTGTGAAAAAGACAGTGTTTGCCTTATATGGGGTTAGTTCACTTTTTTGTTTATTAGGCGTACTACTTGTGCTTGCCCACACTACTAGAATAGTAGGCGCTTGGTTGATTTATTTGATTGCGATAATGATTTTTGGTGGCATTAGTTTTGTGGCATTGAAGGCGGCGAGAAAGCATGAGGAGGCGCATGGATAAGCCTCAAACACGTGTCATGTTTGTATGCATGGGAAATATTTGCAGAAGCCCGGCAGCCGAATGTTTTTTTCGACGTGCAACGCATGATGCAAATTGTGCAGCGCAGTTTTTTATTTCTTCTTCAGGCACCGGTGGATGGCATGTAGGGAGTTCACCCGATGGGCGGATGATAGAAGCAGCTAAGAAGTATGGATGGAATATTGAGGGTCAAGCGCAGCAGTTAACGGTAGAGGATTTGGCGTCGTTTGACTGGTTTTTCTGTATGGATCAAGATAATCTTGATCATGTTCTCGCACTGGGTTCGAATCCCGAAAAAACCAAATTGCTCCTGCCTTTTATAGGTAGGAAAGATCCTTTAGAGGTTCCTGACCCATACTATGGCGGAGAAGACGGATTTGAATCTGTGGTTGTTTTAATAAACGAGGCAACCGTAAAGCTGGTAGACCTGCTTGTGTGATGTATTGTTAAAATACAAAACAATGAATACCGAAATAGCGAAAACATCAATAAGTTCAAATAGTGCTCCAATGAGTTCGGTTGTACTGATTGCTGATGCATTTCAACAATCTGGCATCCAGCAATTTGAGCGACTCGGCTGTAAAGTTTTTCTTGACCCAACATTAAAAGAACGGTCTCTTGTGGAGGCGATTGCTCAATATAAACCAGAGATCTTGATTGTCAGGTCAACGAAGGTAAGTGCTGACATGATGGATGCGGCGAATTCTTTGAGCATGATTATTCGTGCCGGTGCTGGGTACGATACTATTGATATCAAAGCAGCTTCGGCTCGTGGCATTTCAGTAGCAAATTGTCCTGGCAAAAATTCAATAGCAGTCGCAGAATTAGCATGGGGGCTAATTTTAAGTTGTGACAGGCGTATTCCTGATCAAACTAAAGATCTTAGAGATGGGATTTGGGACAAGAAGAAATATTCAATTGCCTCAGGATTATATGGGAGGACCTT
>CAJWSE010000077.1 GCA_913046275.1 uncultured Phycisphaerae bacterium
AATGCGGGTCGTATAAATTGCTTTGCAATTCCGTACTCAATCATTTTCATCAGGGGGTTGAAATAACCATCAACATTTACAATGCCTATTGGTTTTTTGTGATCACAAAGCTGCCGCCCAACAAGAACCTCAAAGTATTCTTCATACGTTCCTATGCCGCCGGGTAGAACAAGGAATGCGTCTCCGCGTGCCATCATAATGGCGCGACGCTCTTGCATAGTTTTTACGACAATGAGTTCATCGCAGGATTCGTTTGCTTGTTCATGTTCGACAAGTTTGTCAGTAATAACGCCAATAACTTTTGCCCCTTTAGTTGAGGCAGCGGTTGCAACTTCGCCCATTAAACCTATTCGCCCACCACCATAAACAAGTTTGCATGACCGATTTGCAATACCTTCTCCTACATTTTTAGCACATTCGTGGAACGAGCTGCTTAGATTTGTCGATGAACCACAATACACTGTTATTGATGAAATCATTTTGTTAACGTGCCTCATTTATAGCATTAATAATTTGGTCTACCGTGTAAAAATCACCTCTAAACGCTTCTTCTCCATCCGACCCAAGCACAATCAAGAGTGGTATCCGTAAGCCACCAACGTCATTGAGTAATGTATTGCCAAGTACATTGTTCCCAGTAAGGTCTACTTTGATTGGTGTGACATCAGCAGCTTCAAGTGCTTCTACAACTCGAGCACTGTGAAGAATGGTTGACTCCAGTGCTTTGCAGTTCAGACACCATTCAGCAGTAAACTCGATCACAATTACGTGGCCATCTCGCAAATTTTCTGCCAGAATTTCTGGCGTGTAATATTTCCAGTTAATCGGCCCCTCATCAGTTAGTCGAGCACCACCAAAGATGGCAAGCAGGGCGATGAATACACCGAGGCTAGCAAATGCGATTCGTATGACAGATTTCGTTGCAATTTTTAATGCTCTCCAAGCGAGCCATAAACCTGCGCAAGCAACACAAGTCGAGACGATCCAAAGATACAACCGTGATGGCGGTGTACCTTCTTGTTGAAGTATCCCACTTAGCCCAACGCCAACGAAGTATATTGCAGCAGCAAGCATGAGTAATCCCATCACTTGTTTGATTAATTCACTCGCCGCGCCTGCTCTTGGCATCTTCTCAACAAGATGTGGGAATGCAGCAAGAATGAGGTAAGGCACAGCCATACCAAATCCGATTGCAGCAAAGACACTTAAGGTGACCTCGTGTGATTGTGTCGCAGCCCAAGCTGCAGCTGCTCCCATAAAAGGAGCAGTGCATGGTGTGGAAAGAACAGCAGTCATGATTCCAAAAAGGAACGATCCAAATGCTGAGTCTTGTTTTGGATTAATGTTGTAGACAAATTTTGGAAGTTGAATTGAGAATAGCCCACCCATTCCAACCGCCATTATGCCTATAAAAGTGCCTAAAACTATCGTAAATGCTGGGTACTGGAAGAGTTGATTTGTGGCAGTAAATCCACTAATGAGTGCGATTGCTAAACCAATACCGAGCCACAGCGCCATGACGCCAAGCATCATCCAAACTCCAAGGATGAGTGTTTCTTTTCGGTTTCCTGCATGCGCGCTTAGACCCATGATTTTGATAGGAATGACTGGAAGGACACAGGGCGTTAGATTTAAAAGGAAACCACCGCCTATAGCGATAAGTAAAAGCAGAATGATGCCAAATGGTCCCGAGGCGTCTAATGTGAATGAAAGTCCAAATGCGTCAAACAAAATCTTATTGGCGTTCGGGGCTTTCACCCCCGCATGAATTTTGGCAAACACAGAAGTGTTAAATTGATTAAACGTCTCGCTATGTGTTGTTAGAGTGCTTGCATTTTTTTGTGCAACTATGGTTATTGGTACATTAATGCCATAGGTATCCCAGTCACTGCCCATATCAGGTGTTGGCGTCGAACGTAAACACGATGTGTCATCGCATGCTTGAAATATCACTTTAACCTTTGCACTCGTTATCCCTGGAGTGGCATCGGATTTAATAGTAATAGGTACATAAATTACCGCAGTATCTTCAAATACAGCATAATCAACTTGCGCTCCTGTAAAGCCGACTTGCACGACTTTTGGTATTGGCCATTGAATGTATCCAAGGTGTGGTTCGATTGGGGAGTTAGCTGGCACTTCAACTAAAACCTCTGTAGCAATATAATCTTCAGAAACTCCAAGTTCTTCTGGTATTTTTGGGTTGTTTGTATGAGTATGCCAATGTTCTTCATGATGCAATGTAATTGCAAGAATGGCATCGCCCCCCGGCGTGACTTCGTTTGGGGTCATTTCAACCGAAACAGCAACTTTATCCCTCGAATCGTGAAATTTGCCAGGCTGAGCAAATGACATTTCTGAGAAGAATAGGCACCAGAGCGCTAAAAATAAGGTTTTTGTGTATTTCATGGAACTAATTGGAAGGGTACCCGATTGCGGAGAGTTGCGTTCTGTGCTCAAGGGGAATACTCTGTACCGATTCAAGAGCTTGTCGGTGTAGATGGCTCGATTTTTAAGAGGAGTGTCGTAATGATCCAAGATGGATTCTTACAACTTTTTTTTCGTTATGACTGCTAATTGCAGTCATCCCGTGACACTGATCCTTCCTTTGGAGGAGCAGTTGTGATTTAGGAATTTTCTAAATCACGTTAGTGCATTTTGCACAGGCAATCGTTAAGCGGTTGGTTCATGGGTTCGCAGTGCGACCCGTTTTTTAATTAATAGATAACAGCATAAAAAGTAAACAACTAAACAATTAAATAAGGAATAGACTTATGAATAAAGAAGCACTCGAAATAATAGACACAATTGCAAAGCAGCGAAAGATTGAGAAAACAGTCATAGTTGCCGATTTAGAACAAGCAATGGTGAGCGCTGCTCGTAAGCATTTCAACTCGCTTGACACTGAAGAGTTTTCTTGCAATATGGATATGCTTTCTGGGGAAATATGCATCTGGCGCCACCTCGATGAGGGTGCTGTCGAGATTCCACTTGAGGAGCTCGGTCGAATTCCAGCGCAAACATTTAAACAAGTGATGATTCAGAGGTTCAGAGAAGATGAGCGATCCGGTATTTTTGATGAGTATATTGACAAAGCAGGCGAGTTAACAACCGGTGTTTGTAGTCGGTATGAGGGTGGTTCTCTCATTGTTCAACTCGATAAGCTTGGCCGAGTTGAGGGATTTATGCCACGTTCAGAGCAAATTCCAGGCGAGCAATTTCGACCAGGTGATCGTGTGCGATGTTTTATCTTAGATGTTCGTGATACGGGCAGTCAAGTAAAAATAGTTCTCTCAAGAAGCCACGCAGACTTTATTCGTCGTTTATTTGAAGCAGAAGTGCCTGAAGTTCAAGAGCACGTAATTGAAATTCATGCGATGTCTCGTGAACCAGGCTTTAGAACTAAGATTGCGGTAACTTCTAACGATTCAAAAGTAGACCCTGTAGGTGCCTGTGTTGGTGTGCGAGGGAGTCGAATTAGAAATATTGTCGAAGAACTTGGTGGTGAAAAAATAGATATAGTTAGATGGAATGAATCAAGTCAAGTACTTATTTCGAATGCACTTAAACCAGCAGAAGTGGATGAAGTGAGCCTCT
This sequence comes from uncultured Phycisphaerae bacterium, assembly GCA_913046275.1. The sequence continues at coordinate 3,598 of CAJWSE010000077.1, forward strand.
GCTTTGAACTTGGAAGAGCAACCATTATTGTCCGAGATGATCAATTATCACTCGCAATTGGTCGGCGCGGCCAAAATGTACGCCTCGCTGCGCGTTTGACTGGTTGGGACATTGATATTTTAACTCCTGAAGAGTATCAAAAAGGCCTAGAAATTCTTTGGGATTCACTGAAACCAATTGAAGGTGTGACAGAAGAAATGCTTGACCGAATGGCAGCAATGGGCATTATTAGCATTTTCGATGTTGAAGAAATTGGACGCAATGTTTTGGAAGAAGATCTTGAGTTTTCAAAACAGATTTCGGATCGCATTGTTGATCGCTCAGTTGTCCGTTCCAAAGAAGTTACGGTAGAGCAAGAGGCTGCAAAAGCAGCCGAGGCTGAACGAATCGCTGAGGAAGAAAAAGTCGCCGCAGCGGTGTTAGATATTCAAGTGGATGATGCAACCGAAGCGGTTGCAGATTCCATCCTCAATCTTACGACAGAAGAAGATTTAACAATTACAGAAGAAAGCAACGACTAATCAATCTTTTGATTATGGAGATAACACGTGGCTAAAAAAGCAACGAAAACGAGAGTCCATCACATTGCAAAGAAGCTTGGAGTAGGTTCTAAAGACATCATTGCAAAATGCACTAGCGAGGGAATCCCTGATATTACTGGGCATATGTCAGCTGTTTCTGCAGGCCTTGAAGCAACAATCACAGAATGGTTTAGTGATGGCGAGAAATCATCTTCTTCAGCAGTAGAAACTGCGGAGAAGGTGAATGTGACAAAGGCAAAAGCCAGAGCAAAAAAGAAGACCAAGAAAAAGACAACTAATCAGCTAGGCGCCAGAGGTGAAGCCAAAACACAATCGGGTGAATCTACTACTTCTCAAGATAAAGGTGAAGCAGCAGTTAAACCAGTTGGTCGCAAAATGGATACTCCAGTCAAAGCAAAAATGTCTGGTCCGCGCGTTATTCGAATAGAAAAACCAGAACCAGAACCGGCACCTCGTCAGCCACGGCGAAAACCTGGTGTTTCTTCGCCGCGTGGTGGCGCAGGCGTGGGGGTACCGCAGCAACAGATGCCCCCGCCGCAGCAAGACGCTGGACGTGGTTCTAGAAGGAACAAGCGTCGGTCAAACCAAGCTGGTGCAGCTCCAAAGCAGGGTGAGCGCGGTTCACGGAATCCTGGCCAAGGCGGCGACAAGAGCGACTCAAATTGGCGAAAACAGGATTTGCTAGAACGCGAAAATCGTTTGAGGCGAAGTGGTGGTTTTTTTCGACAAGCGCGGCGTGATAGTCAAAAACGCACTGATAAGCCAGCAGAAAAAGCAAAAACACTTAAACAAACAGGCGGTGTGGTTCAAATTTCTGCACCAATTTTGATTAAAGAACTTTCAGCATCAACCGGCGTAAAGGCAAATGAAATTCTAAAAAAGCTTTTATTAGATGGAGTAGCGTCCACTGTTAATGACACGATAAATACAGAAAACGCAATAGAGTTAATGATGGGATTAGGCATCGAGCTGGAAGTTATTGAAGCAAAAACGAACAAACCTGATTGGGTTCTTGCACCTCAAGTAACATCTCCTTTGCGCTCTGCGAATGACATCTGGAATGCTCTGTTAATCGCCAAAACACAAAAATATGATTCTTTATTCTCCTGTAGCATTGTGGAAGATTTGTTTTTCTGGGAAGATGTTTCCGGAAGGTTAGAAAGTGTGAACTATGATTGGCAGAATCGTAAAATACGGCAAAATGCACCTAAACA
>CAJWSE010000078.1 GCA_913046275.1 uncultured Phycisphaerae bacterium
GGCCGTGTGCATCCTGCGCGAATTGAAGAAGTGGTCGCAACAGTTAAGGAAGATATTCAAGAAAAGATTGTGAAAGCTGGCAATGATGCAGTAATGGAAACAAACATTCGGGGACTTCATCCAAAGATTATAGAAGCAGCAGGAAAAATGCACTATAGAACTAGTTATGGACAGAACGTGCTAAGGCATTCTGTCGAGGTGGGTTTTCTTTGCCAAGTCATTGCAGATGAACTTGGTCTTGACGGTGAGCTCGCTCGCCGCTGTGGTTTTCTTCATGACATTGGCAAAGCGATGGATCATGAGATGGAGGGGACACACCCTCAAATTGGTATGGAATTCTGTAAGCGCTATGGAGAAAAAGCAGAGCCTGTGCTAAATGCGATTGCGGGCCATCATGGTGATATTCCTGCGACCACACCATACACGCCAATTGTGATGGCTGCAGATGCAATAAGTAGTGCTCGACCAGGTGCACGGCGCGAATCTATGGAAATGTATGTTAAGCGACTTGAACAATTAGAAACTCTTGCAAAAGAGCAGAATGGCGTGAAGGAATCTCATGCAATTCAGGCAGGCCGTGAGGTTCGAGTGATTGTTGATGCGAAAAAAGTCACCGATGGAGAGGCTTTTGCGATTTCGAAACGAATCGCTGAGCGCATTGAAGAAGAAATGACATTTCCAGGAGAAATTAAAGTGACTGTTCTACGTGAAATACGAGCGGAAGCAACTGCTCACTAATAAAGAGGAATAACGATGCCTATTAAATCAACAGAACTTAAGCGGGGCCAAGCACTCATTTTTGATGGGAAGTTGCAAATTGTTATTGATACTGAACATGTTAAGCCTGGAAAAGGGCCAGCATATGTTCAAGTAAAAATGAAAAATGTTGAAACTGGTACTATTAAAATAAACAGAATGAACTCATCTGATAAGGTTGAGGATGTAAATATTGATAAGCGGTCTATGCAATTTTTGTTCGACAATAGCGGTCAGGGCAAAGGTCCATGGACGTTTATGGATAATGAAACATTTGATCAGATTGAACTTAGTGATGATGTAGTCATGCCATCGCAAAGTCAGTGGCTTAAAGATGGCCTAGAAGTTACAGTTCTTGTTTTTAATAGCAATGCGCTGGGGATTGATTTACCTGCTTCTGTAGAGCTTGAAATCACAGAAACGACAGATCAGCCCAAAGCAGCTACTGCAACAAATCAGCTCAAGGAAGCGACTGTTGAGACGGGCGCTCGTGTTCGTGTGCCTCCATTTATTGAAGTTGGCCAAGTAGTCAAAATTAATACTGATACCGGGGATTACCTCGGAAAGGCATAGCTCTGCAGTCTATAAAAGACATTCGGTCGTTACTTGATCAGTATGGTTTATCTCCACTTCACCGACTTGGTCAGAACTTTTTGCATGATCAAAATATGATTAATAAATTGGTGGATGCTGCTGCAGTACAAGCCGGCGACCTCATTGTTGAAGTTGGCCCAGGAACGGGTGCATTGACGGAGTGCTTGCTTGAAAGAGGGTGCAAAATAATCGCCTGCGAATTGGATAAAGGTTTGACTGCATTGCTTCGAGATCGCTTTGGCGAAAAAATCACTCTTGTTCACGGTGATTGTTTAAAAAAGAAACATTTTAACTCCGACATTGTTGAAGCAATAGGCGCTCAATCTTGGAAGCTTGTAGCAAATTTACCTTATCAAATAGCTAGTCCACTAATGGTTGATTTGTTGTCTAATTTTCCTAAATGTACCGGGCAGTTTGTCACGATTCAATATGAAGTTGCGGAACGGCTCATGGCCAAGGTGAACTCTTCGAATTGGGGAGTATTGTCGATTTTGGTTCAGCGTCTTGCTGACGTCCAATTAATCACAAAAGTGCCACACTCTTGTTTTTGGCCACAGCCAAAAATTCAAAGTGCTTGTGTTGCGGTTAAGCCAAAGAAACGAGACAAAATAGATTTGAACGATTTCGCCTTATTTATCACAGCATTATTTTCTAAGCGACGTAAACAAATCGGTTCAATTGTTGGTCGTTCGACGCCATTGCCATTAGGCGTTACTTTTGATATGAGGCCTTCTACTTTGACTATCTTTCAGTTAGAAGAGCTCTATAAGGAAGTTAGAACTTTAAAAGGTTGAATCTAAAACCAACTGAAGTTTCGTCTTGGATTTGGTTGTATCGAACTTGACCAACAAGATCAAAATCAGGGTAATGTCTTGTTAGCATAAATCGAAGTGACTGCAAATCATCTATATTAAAATTCCAAGAAGGCGAAAAATCAAGGGAATACCTTTTACTCAAGTTGTAACGCATTCCGAGTGACAGGAATTGATCATTAGTCACATCAATCTCTCGGTACTCTATGTAGGTCCTGACATCTTTGCCATGATCAAGTTCTGCTCCAACAGAACCTCGTGAGAAGCGCCCTCCGTCGAGACCCCATGTTCCATTTCCAATGAATGCAACTCCATCGCTATATTGCCATTTGCCGTTTAGAATAGCGGCGTCTTCAATGGAAGAGTACTCGGGGCGCCAATCAAAGAACTGTGGGTTATCGTATCGTTGCACAGCGCCACTATTTGCGAACATAAATGCTGTATCAATGGTGAGCCAATCTACTTGGTACCATCGGCCAGGTCCACCGCGCCATGTTTGGAGTTTATTTTTTACACCAAACCATGTGACGGTTCCTGTTGAAAGGTTATCGAGCTGAGCATCGTATTGAGGGATTGTAGTGACGTCGACATTGCTGTCCCCATTCCATACGGTCATATAAGGCTCGATAACATGGCGGAGTCGATGTAAGTCAAGAAGTTCATTATTGACAGAGTTAAAAATGCGCTGAATCTGAGTTGAAGCGCGAACACCAGCTGTTCTGAACCAATGATTTGTTTCACGCGCTTGGCCATCGTCTTCATTACCTAGCCCCCATTGCGCCTGTATGCTTCCAAATGGAACAACTTTAAAGGCTCCCAGTTGCAAGGGTATTGACAGTTCGTGTCTTGTTACAAGCCGATTTTGGTAATTGGATTGAAGACCTGCACTTGTTAAATTAGACTCGATTGGTGTGTTGGCATTTGAAAGATTGAATGCTTGGGGGCGAAGTCCAAGTTCGTTTGGAGTGCCGCTTTGAAACACCATGCGTTCCCGGGTAATCTTTGTTTCTGATGACCAGGTTATAAGATTTTTAAAGAGTTTTGTTCCGTAGTTGTATAAACTAATCTCGGGTGTTTTATCAACTTGATATTGCCTGGAAGCCATAAGCCAGCTATTTGAAATGAACTGATTTAAGTCTGTTGAAGCATATGCAGTAAATGCACTATTATCTTTTTGATATTTCGCATAAATGCTTGTTTCGTATTCGAGTGCATTTTTGTAATCATCTTGCCGCCAAACAGACATAAATGTTGGATCGCTGATGTATGAAAGTTTTGTTTGCAACTTCCAGTACGAATCAAGTTGAGTCTGGTTTTCCCAGAGTAAGTAACCGCGTGTTGAGTTCGTTACGTCCGTGTCAATTCCAGAATCCGTTCGTTGTGTTCCTGAGTCAGAAAGTAAGTATGTTTGAAAAATACCTTTGTTTTTTTCAAAGCTATATTTGAAGTCTAGGCCAACTCCAGCACCCCGTTTTGTAAACCCATCGATTCGTATGTCGGCATCAACTTCGTTTGGGGAATCTTTTCCTAGGAGCGTGTAGAGATCCCATTTGGTTTCGATAACAGCGCCGTAGGTTTTTTTGTATCCAAGTTTCGCTCTGCGTAATGGGATCTCTCCTGCTTTGCCCTCAAAGTTGGGCCAGTACATTACAGGGGTGCCTCCGAATTGAAGTGTATTGTCTTCACTTTTTACATACGTATTTCCATCATCGCGTTGCGTGATAGACATCTTCGTTGCACCTATTGCCAAATCTGGTGTTGCAAAAGCACTGGTCGAAGCTTGCACACCTTGCGCTAGCCATTGATTGGTAGAGATTTGCCGGAGTTCATCAGCACGGATGAATAGCGGAACCTTGCCATCTTTAATGTAAGTTCGTAGTACAGCTTCAACCATGACTGCTTTGCCGGTTTGGAAGTCGTAATATATTTGCGGTGCACGAACAAGGTAATTTCCTTCACTTGCAGAGATCACTACATTCCCTTCGAGATATACGCCATATATCTCATTAAGACTTACTCTTCCTGAGGCCATATCACGAACACTGCCTGGGTTTAAGAAAATCACGCCACGAGTAGCAGACATTTCCATGTCATCAATACCTGCAGTAGAGCGAAGTGCTAACTGAACATTCCCGGTTAGTGTCACCGCATTTTCGATTGTTTCTGGAAGTAATTGAACGTTATCTGCTGAGAGCGAAACAAAACCTGATTTTGGTTTGAGCCAAGCGCGCTTATCGTCTTTTGTGAGCGTTGCTGTAGCAAGTTCTTGCTCGATTTGTTCTGTAGGTGCAGTAATAACTTGTGGATGACCATAGAGAAGTGGTTTATTTTCTTCAAGTTCATATAAATAAGCAGCAAGCCGAGTCTCAGCCTTGTGCATTAGGGATTGAGATCCCTTTGGCTCTGAAGGTGTCATCAATGCTACGTCAAGTGTTACCTTGCCAAGCGTACTGCCAACAACAAGTAAATTTTGACCTTCTGCTCCAATTGCGGCATGGTTGGAAGATTTTGAAAACTTTGGTAGGTACACGGCAGCTTGAGAAACGATGCCAGCATCCGTGGGCATTCGGTTTAACCATACGACTGCTTCTTCCGCTTCAAAAGTGTAGGCTCCAATGGTAACCAGGACATTTTCTCTCAGTAAAAGTCGTTTGGTATCGTCAATTGTCCATGCATTTGATTTAAGGGCTTGGATCGAAATATCAGTCGCCCTAGGTAGAACGGGAAGTACAACACCAGAAAGCCTGTCACCTCGTAACATAAGTTGGGTGTTGTCCGCGGGACTTGCTATAACGGTTGAGTTAATGAAAATTAGACCGCATAAAATGAGCTTGTAATAATTCACTTGATGAAGATGATACCCCCTAGGTGTGGTTTTGGGGTTATTCTCAAGGTCTTATTGGGCGACTTCGATTAGGGCGTCTACGAACGTCTTTGGGTCAAATGGCTCGACATCTTCGGGGCGTTCGCCAATTCCGATTAGCTTTACAGGAATACCGGTTTCATCTTCAATTGCGAAGATGATGCCTCCTCTAGCAGTTCCATCAAGTTTAGATAAAAATATGCCAGTCACATGGATCGATTCAGCAAATCGTTTTGCTTGGGCGAGTGTATTTTGCCCTTGTGTTCCATCCAGAACGAGCAGC
>CAJWSE010000079.1 GCA_913046275.1 uncultured Phycisphaerae bacterium
TTGGCCAGATTCAGTGTTGGTGATTGGCGATAAAGTAGTTACAAGTCATTGTGAAAATGAATACGACTATTGCGTAGATTTGGGTCAAGCTTGGAAGGATTTGACGGGTTTGCCTTTTGTGTTTGCTACCTGGTTTGCTCGAACGAACACCCCAGATAATGTTATTAAGAAAATATCTATGGTTCTTGAGCGACAACTGGCTTGCAATGAACAGCGAATAGAGCAAGTTGTTTCGGAATATGCTGATGAGCGCGGATGGGAACGCCCACTTGCATTTTTATACTTGACGAGTTATATCCAGTACACTTTTAAAACGGAGCATATAAAATCGATTGAACTTTTTTATGCGTTGTCAAAAAAATGTGGTTTTATCGAAAAAGTCAAGCCATTAGTTTTTCTTCATTAAGTAATGCCCATTGCACCAAGATTTCATTTAAAGCAACTGCAACAATTCGCGTTGCAAATTTCTCATGCGCCGAAGCATGTTCAGCATATTCAATTGCAAAATGCAGAAGAATTGATCTTCGATATTAATGAGGAGACACTATATCCATTCGATTACATCACTTTTCGAATCACAGGTAATCGAGAGAGCAATACAAAACAGACGCTCGTACTAGGAAGCGCATTGCTTGGTGATCTAGTTGCACTTCTCGCAACGGTTTCCTTCAGCATGAACTTGCCTGCAGACGGAATGTTGAAAACTGAGGAGATAGCAAAGAGACTAAATGTTTCTTTAAGGACAATTGGCAGATTGAAACACGAGGGTCTTCCTTTTTATTGGGTTACGGATTGTGATGGTAAACGCCGTCTTGGATGTAATGCACAATCTCTTGAAAAGTTTACGCGAAATAATAAAGAGCGACTTGATAACGCTTCTATGTTCACACGATTGACAAAGAAAGAAAAAGAGGATTTAATTAATCTTGCGCTTCAGTACCAAGGGGATAAGCGCACTTTGAGCGAAGTCGCTGCAGAAATTGCAAGCGATACAAGCAGGGGGCACGAAACAGTTCGTTCGCTCTTAAAAGCATCTACTATTGCAAATCAGTTGTTTATAGATCGGAATCCATTAACCAGGAGTGATGCTCGTGAGATTGAGAATAAGCTACAAACAGGGGTGAGTTGGTATGAAATTGAGCAAGATTATCAATGTACTTCCAGCGCACTTCGAAAAGCTATTGCAAGATTACGTATGAGCCGATTGAAACAATTATCGATTGATTATGTTTTTTTAGAGGTTTTTACAAGGGAAGACGCAGAAGAAGTAATTTTAGGCGCCCCGGCAGTGGTTCATGTTTCACCCCCAATTTTCGAATTGCATGATTTTGAATTTCAAAGTAATAGTTGGACGGATGCAGAAGAAATTACTGTTATTTCTGCGATGCACTTGCTCAATAAGCGTGCACAAGATGCGATCCAATTACTGCCATATTCTCCTTCTGAAAAAAAACTCGATCGAATTGAGACGGATTTGCGTTGGTCTTTTTTACTTCTACAGGCACTTGTTATTGAAGCGATGCCATCGGCTCTTTTCGTCGCCGTTCAGCATGTGGGTAGACCGATTGGAGAATTGCCTGAACAACAAATGTTCACACTTTTGCATCATGTTATTGGTGTTGTTGGCAAATCTTGTTTGATGTTAGACCCAACAAAAGGTCATACTGCTCGAAAGACTCCATCTTCGATTCTTGATCGAAAATTGACTTTGCTTGATCATATACCTCAGACGAAACGTGCCTCAGCTAAAAATAAAGAATTTACGTTCCCCATGCCGTATGCTGACATTGCACCTTGGTCATCATTGATTCAGTGTTGTACTCAGAAAGAACGACTTCAATCGGAAGAATTGCATGCATTGTATAGGTATCGAAATGGTCTAAATGGTAAGCCACTTACTGTCGAGGAAATAGCTAATGTTATTCATAAGACACCTAATTGGATTGCAAGGAGATTACGCGGCAATTAAAAAACCCACCGAGTAGTAGTCGGTGGGTTTTTGAGTAGAACGAAATTAACGTTTTGAGAACTGGAACCTTCGTCGTGCACCAGGCTGACCAGGTTTTTTGCGTTCAACACGTCGTGGATCTCGTGAGAGATAACCATTGGCACGCAGTGCCCCATCAAGTGAGGGGTCAAATTTTGCAAGTGCGCGACCGAGACCGAGGATAATTGCACCTGCCTGGCCGGTGTAACCACCACCATTGGTATTTACATAAATATCAAGTGAACCCTTAGTACCTGTTTTCTCTAGTACTTTCATGATGTCTTTATGATCACGAAGTTCAGTAAAGTATTCGGTTAAATCTTTTTTATTCACATCAAAAGTCCCATTCCCAGGTTTGATGCGTACACGCGCGACTGCGGCCTTTCGGCGACCAGTGCCCCACCACCAATGGCCATCCTTTGGAGTGCCCTTTGTAGTAGGTGCGGACTTTGTTTCACTTAATTGATTTGTTTGTTGTTCGTCTGTCATTGTTCGTAAGCTCTTGGAGCCCCTCTTGAGAACTTTGTAAATGGATGCCCAACGATTAAGGCATTCGTAAAAAAATCAGCAGGCAAGTGCCTCTGGTTTTTGGTTTGTATGTGGGTGGACGGGTCCACTGTAGACTTTTAATCTGCGGAACATGTCACGGCCTAATTTAGTTTTAGGCAACATGCGACGTACAGCTTGTTCAATAATTCGTTCAGGATGAGATTCAATCATGTCACTATATTTGTGAGCCTTTAATCCACCTGGATAGCCACTGTAGATGAGCTGTGCTTTTTGCTCGAGTTTCTTACCAGTCATTTTGACTTTTTCAGCATTTGTAACTACAACAAAATCACCAGATAGGACATGCGGAGTCCATTCAGGTCGATTCTTGCCCATGAGATGTGTAGCAATGGTGGTTGCCATACGACCAAGCGTTTTGCCCTCAGCGTCGACATGAAGCCATTGCGGTTCAATTTCACCAGATTTTGCAAATGTAGTTTGACGGGGCATAATTCTTTTCCTTCATTCCTCAAAAACTATTGGGGAACGAGGAAATGTACCTAAAAACGGCACTTTTGTCAACTTGAAAAGAGTACCATTCAGAGATGTGCAAAAACACAAAAATGACTCAGGAACAAAGCGCGCCATTCGTAAAAGTTGCATGGACCCTCATTATTTGCCTTGTAATTGGGGTGGCATATGCTCAGACGTTATTTAATTCTTCTTCAGAAGGAAAATCTGAGGATATGGCTGGCCTTGTTTTGACCAAAATTCAAGCCGAATATTTACTTGGGGTGTCGGAGCTTTTAGGTGCAAATCGAGAAGTTGCTGCTCAGGCAAATATTTTAGATATTGGAACAGTTGATCAGCGGCTGCGATATATCGCATTTATGCTTTTTCTACAGGATAAGGAGGCTGCAAAGCAGGGGGCGCTTCGTCTCAGCACTGACTTAGAATCTAAGCATATTGATCCTACTGAAGCTCAGCATGAGGTTCAAGAACAACTAGATATTCTAATCCGTGGAGAGAAAATTCCAGATAAGAAAAATACACTAATCGCTCAACTTGATTGGTTTGGCGAACTGCTTGAAGCACCCCAGGAACGTAAGGATGAATTGATTCGCTCGGCCAAAAATAAAATTCTCATAGTGGGTACTATCTTCGTCGGCATTTGTGCGTTCGGTTGTTTTGGTTTTATTGGAGCAATTCTCGTATTTATCAAAGCAGGCTCTGGGAAAATCCAAACTGGAATGTTGGCACCTAAGCTGCGACATGGTATTTACGCAGAAGTTTTTGTGCTTTGGTTAATCCTCTTCGCCTTGTTGCAAGGATGCGCTGGAATACTTGCCGATTTTGTCTTACTTCAGCATTTACCGTTTGCAAAGATGTCGCTGACATTGGTAGTTTTTTTCTTAAGCTTATTTTCCCTTGTATGGGCAAGAATCCGAGGTATTTATTGGCGTGAAATTAAAGATGATATTGGTTGGACCGCTGGCTCTGGCTATGCAAAAGAAATTTGCTATGGAATTGCTGGCTATGGGATGATGCTCCCATTTTTAGTTGCTGGTGTTTTTGGGACCATCTTGTTGGCTTTCCTTCAGCAATTATTTTTAAGTGAAGGTGATTCTTTTCAAGGAACAGGTGGAGGAGCACATCCAATTTTTCTTGAAATTGCTGAATCGAATTGGGATGTGCGTATTTTGCTGTTTACACTTGCAGCAATTGCGGCGCCTATTGTGGAAGAGACTATGTTTCGGGGGGTGCTTTATCGTCAGCTACGAAGTTCCTTGAAAAATTGGGGCTTAGCATTGAATATATTGCTTAGTGTTTTACTAACTTCATTTATTTTTGCAGCTATTCACCCGCAAGGATGGATAGCAATTCCAGCACTCATGGGTATTGCTATTGGTATGAATTTGATGAGAGAATGGCGTGGCACAGTCATTCCATCAATGGTTGTTCATGGCATAAGTAATGGTTTAGTAACATCTATAATGTTGATTTTTCTGAGTTAATAGCCTACGAAATTGTAAGAGTCGGTCGATCGGATGACGCAGTGTCTGCAATGTTCTTAAGATTTGTACAGAGCTGGTTAAGCGCATTCGACATAGTGTCATTGATTGCCCAGTTCCGCAATGGTTCGCCAGTATCTGCAGCAATGCGCATGTCTGGGTGAATGGGCACGCCGCCTAAGTAATTGATATTCATTGCAGAAGCCATTTTTTCTCCGCCGCCACGACCAAAAATATCATATTCCTTTCCCTCATCTGCTACAAAGTAACTCATATTTTCGACAAGCCCTAGAATGGGAATGCCGAGCTGTTGAAACATGCGAACTGCTCTTCGAGCATCATCTTGAGCAACGATTTGAGGGGTGCATACAATTACAGCGCCAGTAAGTGGCAAAAGTTGAGCGAGAGAAAGTGGCACATCGCCAGTGCCAGGAGGCAAATCAACAAGTAGATAATCTAGTTCTCCCCATTTTGTTTGAGTGGCAAGTTGACTGAATGCGCTATGTGCTCGAGGTCCACGCCAAATGAGAGCTCGATCTGGCTCAACAAGTTTTCCTATAGTCATTGCTTTAATCCCGTGCACATCAAATGGAATTAGCATGTTGTCATCTGATTTTGATTCTTCATCATGTAGCCCCAGCATGGTTGGCATAGAAGGACCATAAATATCGCCATCAAGTAAACCTATTTTGAATCCTTGGCGTGCAAGCCCAACAGCGAGTGTTGTTGCCACAGTTGATTTGCCCACTCCGCCCTTACCAGATAGGACCATTACCTTGTGTTTGATCTCCTCGTCTAACTGAGTCATT
>CAJWSE010000080.1 GCA_913046275.1 uncultured Phycisphaerae bacterium
GTGCAATTTGGGGCAATGGCTGTTGATCATGAACTGCAAGCGCTATATATACTTCTTCCAAAATCAGTGAGCCCTCTTGACCAAGCACGGCGAGCGCATTTGCCAGTGTCAATAATGTGTCTTGTTCGGCTTCGTTAGTCGCAAGTTGAGCGAGTGATTCAGACCACGCTGAAGTGCTCATTGCAAATAAAGTCAGGTCTTCAAATGCCTTAATGCCCTCCTCAATTCTGGAATTGGCTATTTCTAACTCACTAGCGTATAAAGCAATCAATTCTCGTAAAAGCTCATCGTATTCAGTAATTGACTGAGGATCTGCAGGGTTAATTCGTTGGACTAGAATATTTTCTGATGCATCTTGATACCTTCGAAGCACCTCGTCGACTTGTTTAACTACAGACGCCTGCATCTGTTTGTCATCAAGCAAGACAACAATTCTCCAAAGTCCATCAATCTGCTCAAGCAAATCGTTAGTTTCTTGACTTAGCGTATATGCTCGAGATCCTGTCGCATCGAATCGAACCCGATATTGATTTTGCAAAGCTAGCCCATTAATTGAAATTATCGAAATAAAGAGCAAAACAAGACAAGACAAAAACTTCCATGTTCTAATTAATGTCTGTCTAGTCTTTTCAATTGCCAGTATCGATAGCCAGCCCGTTGCAATAGAAATTGTCAGAAAGTAAACAATATTTGCGCTATCAATTAAACCAATTGAGAATGCTTCTATCCTGAAGTCAGGATCAATTGCGTAAAAAATATCAGCAAATCGAGTTGGGACATATGCAGGAAGCACTTTCATAGAAAGAGACATCGTTAGCCAGAAGAATGCTGTAACAAGGTATGCCACTGTTTGGGAAGTGGTTAGCGAAGAAATCAAAAGACCTGTGCTAATAACTGCAGAACCAAGCATAAGCAGACCCAAATATCCGCTAGCGATCTCTCCATAATCAACATCAGCATACATCTCGAGAACAATTACGAGTGGAAATGTAAGCGCCAGGGTTATTGATAAAAATAACAATGCTGAGAGAAACTTTCCCTTTGCAAGTTCAAACGAGGTAATAGGTGATGAAAGTAGAACTTCCCAAGTACCAATGCGGCGTTCCTCCGCAACAAGTCGCATGGTGATCGCAGGGCATAACACAAGCAAAATCCAAGCTGCAAATGAGAATACTGGCTGCATGGAAGCCATTGCATTTGGCTCAAGAACTTGAGCCATAAACACAATGCCACATAAAAACGTAAATAGTGCTGCCACGACGGCTCCAGTAGGCACAACCATTATTGACCAAACATCTTGCATGCATATGTGAATGATTTTTTTCATCTTAACCCCTCGTTACTTCTAATCAGGTTGAGATATTGTTTATCTAAAGAATGTTTGACTGGTTTTAGCAATCGAATTCTTGCGCCTTGCTCGATGACATGTTGTACGAATTCTTCTGGTTGGCAAGTAACCATACAACGAATCCAATTGCCTTCTAATGGCTCTATTTCAAAGCCATTCATCGAACGCGCAATCTTTTCACATGAGATTTCAACTATATAATTAAAAGAACTTTGACTGTCTTGCAATTCAATCGTTTGCAATATGCTTCCATGATGAATTACCATTACTCTTGAGCACGTAGCTTCGACTTCCGCTAAATGATGAGAAGAATATAAAATAGCAGCATTCTCAGCGACATCTTTAAGTATTGAATGGAATACACCTTGTTGCGCGGGATCTAACCCCGTAGATGGTTCATCAAGAACAACAAGTGCGGGTTCATGGAGTAAAGCCGCTGCTAAAGCAACTCTCTGCCGATACCCCCTGGATAGCGCACCGATTGTTTTGTTTAAAACCTCTTCGATTTCGCACCGATCAATCCACAGCGCAATAGCTGTTTTTTTGCGATGACCAGATAAACCATACATATGCGCAACTCGATTGAGATATTCATGAACTAGCAACTCGGCTGGAAGTGGAGCTCCTTCGGGAACATAACCCAAGCGTTGTTTTGCTTCACGAGGGCGTGTTGCTAATGAGATTCCATCGATTGTGATGTCTCCCGAATCAGGTGTCAATACTCCACACAGCATTCGAATTGCTGTAGATTTTCCAGCGCCATTTGGACCAAGTAACCCATAAATCACCCCTTTTTCAACATGCAAATTGAGCTGATGCACCGCTTGAGTTGAGCCAAATGCTTTGCTAATTGTGTTTGCACGCAACATGAAGTCGGTAGATTCCCACAAAATTGAGGCGCCGTGTCGATAAATTGGGCCTAAAACCGCTCGAAAACGCCTTCTTTGTAAAGCAAAAAAGGTGAATTCTCCGATGCAATCGGGATTGCATCACCCAAAAATGGGAGTAGGCTTACTACAGTTGGATTATTAATGGCAGAAAAAAAACAACGTCTCCATATTTCATTTGACGCTTCGCTCTCTTCTGAAGTCGAATTAGCACTATCAAAACATTTTGATTTGGTTAAAACAAGTGGAGAATCCGATCTGGTTATTACAGGCGGTGGTGAGATGCAAGAAAAAATCAACTCCATTTGTGATGCAGGAATCGAACTCACCCAGATTGACGCTGATACAGTCAAGTCGCTGAATGTAGCGCAACGTTTACGTCTTATGGAAGAAAAAGTTGTTCGATATGTTCATGAATTATTGGATATGGATAATTTTGAAATCCGCCTGCTCGAACAACGTACTGGAAACCTTGAGCTTGTCATTGCTGAAAACTTATCTCCTATGAAAATTGGCGAAGTTTTGCGTGCAGAAAAAATTGGAAATGGAATTTGCGGAAATGTTGCCGCGACAGGCAAATCCTATATTTGCTCAGACGTGTCACAAGAACCGTTGTATCGACCTGGCCTTGATTCAGCCGCATCTTCTCTCACAGTCCCGTTGTGGATGAATGACCGTATCATTGGCGTGTTTAATGCTGAATCAAATTCACTTAATGCATTCAATGAAAATGATCGGAGACTTGCAGAAATTTTTGGGCGATACATTGCAAGCGCAATGCATACCCTTGATCTACTTGTCATTGAACGATACACAACAAACGAACAAGTAGCAAAGACCATCCTTACCGAACTCGAAGAGCCCCTAATATCGCTTGACTCAATTGCAGAGCAATTAGAAAAAACCGATACTCGACTAAGCCATGATTTGCTATCCAGTATTAAGGAAGTTCGAACACGGCTTGAGGCTTGCACATCCGGGCCACAAACTATTATTGATGCAGATCGCGCTAATTTTATTATTCCTGACAAAGAAATGAAGGGCAAGCACATTCTTATAGCCGACGACGAAGCAGTTGTTCGCGATGGTGTCGAAGTTGTGCTGCAACGACTTGGTTGCACTGTAACCGTTTGCGAAGACGGAACACAAACACTGGAGGCAATGCAATTAGCCAAGCACGAGGGAAGACAATATGATCTCATTATTTCAGACATACGTATGCCTGGATGCAATGGATACGAAATTTTCACTGCAGCGACTGAAATATGGCCAAATCAAGCAATTGTTCTTATGACTGGTTTTGGATATGACCCACACCATTCAATAATGAGAGCCAGTCAAGAAGGTATGCACACTGTTTTATTCAAACCATTTCGAACTGAACAGCTGGTAGAGACTGCTCAAAAAGCTTGTCGAAAAACAGCTGATTGTTAGAGAATTATTAAACATTCGGCATACAATCCCATCCTGTGACAAACGAACAGAATAAGCGATGGACAACACGCACCCTCCTTGAATGGATGGCAACTTGCTTCAAAGAACATTCAATTGAATCTCCGCGATTAATTTCTGAAATGTTACTCACACATGTTTTAGGCGGGGCGAGAATAGATTTGTACGCTAATGCAAATCGAAAAGCAACTGAAGAAGAGCGCGAAACTTTACGTTCTCTTGTGAAACGTACCCTTGAACATGAGCCTGTTCAATACATAGTTGGTAAAACGTGGTTTAATGGGCTAGAATTCAATGTTAACTCTTCCACACTCATTCCTAGGACGTGTACCGAAACCATCGTAGATCAATGTGTGCAACGTTTTAAATGTAATCCACATCAGACGAACATAGCCGATATAGGTACTGGCACTGGATGCATCGCTATCTCCATCGCCAAACACCTTCCCCATTCCTCAGTCCTAGCAACAGATATCTCGGAAGATGCACTTGCTTTGGGACGAGAAAATGCCCATCTACATTCAGTTTCCAAGCAAATATCATTTAAACAAGGCGATGGCCTTCAGCCACTTGATGGGCTCGGTATATTTGATGCCATCTGCTCGAATCCACCTTATATTCCAGACCATGAATTCGAAAAACTCGATTTAAATGTTAAAGATTGGGAGCCTAAAATCGCACTTTCTGGAGGAAAAAATGGGCTTTCTATCATTACTCCACTAATTCAAAAAGCCCCAGACCATCTCAAGCCTGGGGGCATGTTGCTTCTAGAAATAGCCGCAAGTACTCAGAAAATTGTCCTTGATGTCGCAAATCAAACATACGGACTAGGTCAGGAAACGATACTTCGAGATCGATTTGGCGATGACCGATTTTTAAGAGCAATAAAAGACTAACCAGCCTCGCTTTCTGTAGTTAGAATGCTCAACTTATGGCACTCTTCAAACGAACAAAAACACCTACGGTCACTGTTGATTCTAAATCAGTTAATACAAATAGCGTTTTCGATGCTGCGACAGAACAACGCATTCAAGCTATTGGTTCACGATTGCTGAAACATGCTCGATCGCGTAAACAATCATGGCTATCTACTGCATTCTGGTCTGACAAACTTATGGATTGGGCCATGGAAGATGAAGAATTTAAAATCCAACTCTTTAGGTTTGTAGACACATTCCCAACACTCGTTACACCAGAGCAAGTACATGAACATCTCATCGATTACCTGACGCAACCGAACGTAAAGCTCCCTCCTGGTCTTGGCTTAGGCTTGAAAGCTGGTGGTCTTGCGCAAGGCACAATGACCAAAACAGTTACAAGTCAAATTACAAAAATGGCGAAAAGATTTATTGCAGGCACAGACGCTCTTTCTGCCCTTCCGGAACTTGAATCGATTTGGAAAGAAGGCGTTGCATTTTCCGTTGATCTACTCGGTGAAGCATGTGTCAGCAATGCTGAAGCGGAAGAGTATCGTCAACGCTATCTTGATCTACTCACCAACTTACCAGATACAGTTTCAACTTGGTATACGAAACCTGTATTAGAGAATGACCACCTAGGGCCAATCCCCCG
>CAJWSE010000081.1 GCA_913046275.1 uncultured Phycisphaerae bacterium
ACTACCGTGGTGTAATCGTATATTTTCGGGTATTCGACGGTGAACTGAAAAAAGGTGATCGCATTCGAATGATGGGTACCGATCGTACATTCACTGTGACCGAACTTGGCCGATACACTCCACAACCAGTCCAAGCCGAATCGATTGGCACTGCTGAAGTTGGTTATATGGTCGCTGCAATTAAAACACTCGAAGATGTGCGGATTGGGGACACAATCACAATTGATGCGCACCCTGCGAAAGAAGCGTTGCCTGGATATGAAGAACCCAAACAAATGGTGTTCTGCGACTTTTACCCAGCTTCAAGTGAATCTGGTTCAAAGAAAACCGAATTTGAAACACTGCGCGAAGCTGTTGAAAAACTTCGTCTGAACGACTCCAGTTTTACTTTTGAGACCCAACACTCTGAAGCCCTAGGCTTTGGTTTTCGATGTGGATTCCTTGGCCTCTTGCACATGGAGATTGTTCAAGAGAGGCTCGAACGCGAAGGTGGCGCAGAAATTGTCCAAACTGCGCCCACAGTTAATTACAAAATTGAATTAACCGATGGTTCCGTCCTGGATATTCACAATCCCGCTGATTTACCAGACCCATCGCAAATAAAAGATATATGCGAACCAATAGTTAAAGTAGAAATAATCTGCCCTGACGAATCCATCGGAGATCTAATGCGATTGTGCGAATCAAGGCGAGGGATTTTCCTTGGACAAAAATTTGTTTCAGAAGGAAGGCAAATGCTCGATTATGAGCTCCCACTTGCAGAAATTATTTATGACTTCTACGACAAGCTAAAATCCATAACTCGCGGATACGGGACGATGGATTATGAAATTACAGAGTTTCGTGCAGATCGGCTTGTAAAGGTGTCCATATTGGTTAATGGGCAGCCAGTTGAAGCATTAAGTTTAATTTGCCACCGGGAAAAGGCGGAAGTACGTACCCGTGCCATGCTGCTTAAATTACGAAAGCAAATAGATCGACATCAATTTGAAATTGCTTTACAAGCTGCCATTGGCGGGAAAATTATCGCTAGAGAAACCGTTAAGAGCCTCCGAAAAAATGTGACCGCCAAATGTTATGGCGGTGATGTCACGCGAAAAAGAAAACTTCTTGAAAAACAAAAGAAAGGAAAGCAACGTATGAAAGCCATTGGAAATGTTCATATCCCTCAATCCGCATTCCTTTCAATACTTGAACAGGGTGAATAAAACATGAAACGACTTACTTTATCTGAGCTTACTATTGCAGTCGCATTATTTTTCGCAGTTGCAACATCAACCGTTATTGGAACAAATGATGAAGGTCAAATCGGCCCAGTCGATTCTCTTACTTTTAGCGGAGAGGAAGAACTCACTATTGCAAATGTTGCAAGTCACTTGTCCTGGGGTGAGGAAGCGACAAGCAAGGCCTGGAGCATTGGCTTTATGGAAACTGGAAAAGCCCTGGCACAACTGCTCCAAGCAGACCACTTCACTGAAGCTCGTGAGGAACTCAACGCCGAACTTGAAGAAAATATGAGTGAAGTTCGTAGCGTTCTTGACGCACTTCGCGAAGAAGGTAATACGCTTAAACCGAATAGCCCCGATGCTCCTGAATTTCGGCAACGCTGGGAACGTACATACAATGATTTTCAGCAGATGCAAAAGATGGCGATGGATGCACGCGCTACATTACTCTCAACCCAAATGAAAGCTTCCTATGGCGAAATAGTGGAAGCAGTCAATGTTATCGCTGAGCGTCAGAATATTGATATGGTATTAAGGTTCATTCCACCAGATCGTGAGTTTGAACCAGGAACTCCAGACTCAACAATGATGCAAATTCGTTTACGAACTGCACTCCGATTACCAGATGGCATTAATATTACAGATGATGTTCTTGCTGAACTCGGTCTTGACGCGCAATAGCCAATTCGAATTTTTCAATAATAACCTCTTGAACTTCTTCCAATGAAGGGCACTGGTTCTCGAGCAATTCTTGCATTGAAGTTACTTTTCTTCCTGCAAGCCCACATGGTACGATTGTATTAAAATGTGCCATATTAGGCTCAATGTTAAGCGCAAAACCGTGCATTGAAACCCACCTCGATACTCGCACGCCCATCGCACAAATTTTAGCTCCTTCTACCCAAACACCTGTCGCGCAAGCATCCCGCTGTCCTTGAATGGAAAATTCAGCCAAAACATCAATAACAATACCTTCTAGAAACCGCATGTAACCATGCAGACGCAGCGAAAGAGCATTCAAATCGAAAATCGGATATGCCACGAGTTGACCAGGTCCATGATAAGTAATATCTCCACCACGATCTGTTTTGCAAATTTGAATTTCTTCTTTTTGCAATTCGGATTCTGAAGCAAGTAAATTCTGTGATGCTGAGGCTCGCCTGCTAATTGTAATAACTGGCGGGCTATGCTCAACCAACAAAAGTTTGAATGGACAAGAGCCAGCAATGCCTCGCTGCGCAATCACTTCTTGCTGATAGCGACGCTGGAGTTCATGGGCAGTCTTATAATCCATTTTGCCAAGTTGATGTGTTTCAAGTAAGCACGACATTAGAATTCTTGAGATGATACAGCAATGCCAGAAATTCACCCAACTGCAATACTCGATGGAGATATCAAACTAGCTGATGATGTTGTGATTGGCCCACACTGCGTACTTACTGGAGACATAACGATTGGATCTGGAACAACTCTAATTGGCAATTGCTACATCACTGGCCAGCTTACAATGGGTTGCAATAATACGGTGTATCCATTTTGCACACTTGGTTTTGCTGCGCAAGATGTGAGTTGCCCATCTGACTATTATGAACCTGGTATTGTCATCGGAGATGACAATACCTTTAGAGAGAGTTTCACTGTTCATCGTGCAACAAAAGATGTCCCCACAACGATTGGCAATAAAAATCTTTTTATGGCTCAATCTCATGTTGGGCACGACTGCGTCATTGGAAGTAACAATACGCTGGTGAATTGCGTATTACTTGCCGGGCATGTTCATATTAAGGACAGAGTTCTTATAGGAGGCGACGCAGCTGTTCACCAGTTTGTCACGATTGGAAGTGGAGCGATGATTATTGGCATGGGGTACGCTTCGTACGATGTGCTCCCGTACATGATGATTACTGGACCTAACATCATAGGGTCAATAAATATTGTTGGCATGCGACGAAGTGGAATGTCAAAAGATAACATTCAACGTCGCAAAGAAATTTACAAACTATTATATAAAAGTGGGAAAACGATTAAATGTGCTGCAGAACAGCTCAAAGCAGATGGTGATGAAATTGCACTGGAATATGTTGCATATATCGAACAGTCGCGGCGCGGAGTCATCCCAGCGTTCCACGCAAAACGAACTGAGCGCAGAGGCGTAACCATTACAGATGCATAATCTTGATTTTTTTGTCTTAGGAAGTGGATCATCAGGCAATTGCAGTTTGATTCGAATCGGTGAAAGGTGGGTCATGATTGATGCTGGTTTCTCAATGAAACAAACGAAAGAGCGCATGCGAACCCATGCTGTGCAAATCAATGATGTCAGCGATGTTCTTGTAACACAT
Organism: uncultured Phycisphaerae bacterium; assembly: GCA_913046275.1. Next base: position 3,569 of record CAJWSE010000081.1, read on the forward strand.
TTTGACCGAGATCACTTCAACCCTGTATGGTCTAGAACATTCCAACAACGAGGCATCAATGTGCATTTACATGAAAAACATATCCCCAGAGCGATTAGAGCTGGGCTCGATGGAGACTGCCTGGTACCTTTTACCAACCAGATTCAACTATATGGCACCAATATTGAAACCATTAGATTTGCACATGATGCGCTTGGCACTGTTGGTTTCATTTTTGATACTGGCGAAATACGGTTTGGATTTGCAACAGATTTAGGACATGTGCCACAACTGCTTCTTGATCGTTTTGTGAATCTAGATGGCGTTGCGCTTGAATCTAATTATGACCCAATGATGCAGCAAACAAGTAATCGACCAGAATCGCTCAAACATCGAATCATGAATGGTGAGGGGCACCTTTCAAATGAGCAATCACTAGCAGCAATCTGCCATATTGCATCAGAATCAGAGTTGCAACACATCGTTCTTCTACACCTTTCAAGACAGTGTAACTCGCCTCACCTTATTCGAGATTTATATCTGCACAACTGCCCTGATTTACATGAAAACCTGACCATAACAACACAAGATCGCTGTTCAAGGCGACTTTCTATGGCAAAACCAAGTGTAAAATTAGCTTAACTCGATTAATTGCAACATGTTGCAAGACCCTCTAGCAACATTATCGGTTGCTGAAAATCACAAGGCAAAAGGCATGCAATGCCGATAGATAAATTGCCATGGGAACATCTGCATTACAAAGCCGTAGAGGAAAAGGTAGCCGACCATCCTCACTCACAACCGCTGACCTCTCATCTAGAATTCTTTGGATTTCGAGTGCAACAATAGCCCTTTTTGTGGCTGTTTCGCTGCTTTCTTTCAATATTGGCGATTGGCCCTCCCACATAGTTGCTACCCACAACGAACCCACAGCAAATTGGTGTGGCATAGTTGGAGCTTGGATCGCATTCTGGACCTACCATACCCTTGGCTTTGGAGTCTGGGTACTTCTAATAGGTGTAGGGGCCTGGGTGGGCCTTGTTTTCCGTGGGGCAGAAATTACACATACCGCTATTAGAGCCCTTGGACTTTTGATTATGGCCATTGCTGTTTCATGTTTTCATGAACTCCTACTGACAAATATCGGCGTACTTGCAGGAGCAAAGGCGGGCCTGATTGCTAAAACAATTGGAACTCAACTCACCGCAAGTTTCAGTCAATTCGGTGCATTTTTGATAGTTCTTGCCGCTTTTTCAATTGGGCTTGTTGTTGCAGCAGAAAAAATTGCATTTGCAATTCCTCATGCACTTTTTACTCTCTTTCAAAAACTCACACTCTTCCGCATTCCAAAAGTTCGAAGTGTCGCACTGCCTACACTGCGTTTGCAACGGAACGCAGTTCTTGAATCTGCAGATGAAGTTGAAGAAGAGTGGGCCGAAGATGAATACGAAGAGGAAGATGAATACGAAGAGGAAGATGCATACGAAGAGGAAGAGCCAAAGAAAAAACTAACAGCAAAAGAATTAAAAGCCAAAATGGCAAAGTTGCCAGTCCGTGTTGCCAGTGGTGGTAAAGCAGCCACTGAAAGTGATATTCAACGCCCAGATAATTTTGAGGGTTATATATTC
>CAJWSE010000082.1 GCA_913046275.1 uncultured Phycisphaerae bacterium
AAAATCAATCGCCAATCATCCAAGGAGTTAATGATGATTCTGAAAAACTTCGAATCATGCAGCGCGCGCTCAAAAGAATAGGAGCAGACAACCACTATTTCTTCTGTGGACGAGACATTATTGCGCATCGATTTTTTAATATACCAATTGAAACTGCATGGCACACTCTCAACAACTCACAGAAAGGACTCTCAGGAGTTGAATGTCACGCAAGATTATCAATTACTCATTATCTAGGGAAAACTGAAGTTGTCGCAGTTACAGATGAACCCATCCCAGGATTAGCAGGCAGTGAAAACGGTGTATTAATCTTTAAACTGCTTCGAAATGCAGCAGATGCACCGCTACGTGGAAAAGTCTGTATTGTTGGCCGAAATCCAGATGCTATTTGGTTTGACGATTATGAAGACCGGGTTCTATTCGATGAAGCAGGATTATTTGATTATGCGCGCGTTCGAGAAGTAGTCAATGCGGACTAAAATAGTTCCGAATGCTCCGATTGCTCTCGCTGATATCAAAGACGGAGACACAATAATGATTGGCGGCTTCGGTGAAGCTGGAAGCCCAATCGAACTTATTCATGCTCTAATTGACACTGGTGCAACAAATTTAATTGTCATTAACAATAACACTGGCAGTGGCGAAGTAGGACTGGCTGCACTTATAAAAGAACATCGTGTTGCGAAGATGATTTGCTCCTACCCCAAAACTGCAAACTCTACCGTTTTTCCAAAACTTTACCACGCAGGTGAAATAGAACTCGAACTTGTTCCACAGGGCACGCTCGCAGAACGTATTCGTGCTGGAGGCTCAGGGATTCCTGCATTTTATACCCCCGCTTCAGTTGGCACACCGCTAAGTGATGGCAAAGAAATACGTGAGATCAAGGGTCGTAATTATGTCCTTGAATATGGTTTGACTGCTGATTTTTCTTTAATCAAAGCAAAAAAAGCCGACATGCACGGCAATCTTTTATACAACAAGACTGCTCGTAATTTTGCGCCACTAATGGCAATGGCAGGAAAGATCACAATCGTACAAGCTCAAGAAATCGTTGACTTAGGCCAATTAGAGCCAGAAACAATTGTCACACCAGGGATATTTGTCCAAAGGCTAATTCAAATTAGTGCACCTGTTCTAGAATCTACTCTTGTAGCAGATGGGGCGACATACCCATGATAGGACGTTCTCGAGAAGAAATGGCAAAGCGTTTGGCTCAAGATATAGACGATGGTGCATATGTGAATCTTGGAATTGGTATACCTGAACTTATCGCAAAGTATGTACCAGAAGGCAAGGAATTTATCTACCACACGGAAAATGGATTACTTGGCATGGGACCATCACCAGAAGATGGAGAAGGTGATCCTGAATTAATTAATGCCGGCAAAAAACGTGTGACTGAACTACCTGGCGCCGCATACTTTCACCATGCAGACAGTTTTTCCATGATTCGTGGCGGGCATCTTGATTTAAGTGTTCTTGGAGCACTTCAAGTTTCAATGCATGGAGACTTAGCAAATTGGTCTACAGGTAAAGCTGATGCTGTACCTGCAGTTGGAGGAGCAATGGACTTGGTAGCAGGCGTAAAGTCGGTATATGTAATCACGCAACACTGTACTAAGAATGGTGCTCCTAAACTCGTTGAAAATTGCACATTTCCACTTACTGGCATTGGTGTTGTAAATAGAATTTACACAGACCTTGCTGTTATTGAAGTTACTGAGGACGGTTTTCAAGTAATAGAGCTAAGCCCAAATATAACATTTGAATATGTGCAAGAACATACAGGCGCTCTACTTCTCAAGCCAAGGAGTTAATTTAAATGACACGAAGCGAAGAACTTTACAAAAAAGCACTTCAACTATTACCCGGCGGGGTCAGTCGAAATACTGTTTTAAGAGATCCATATCCGCCCTATGCAAAGTTTGGCGAAGGATGTCGACTGACAGATATCGAAGGTGTCGCACGCATTGACTTTTCAAACAATATGGCATCACTCCTGCACGGACATGCATGTCCAGCCATTGTCAATGCAGTTACCGAACAATTACAACGTGGCTCAGCCTTTACAATGGCTACTGAAATTGAACTTCAATATGCCGAATTCTTAATTAATCGCAGTCCCTCTTTTGAGAAACTTCGCTTTGTAAATTCTGGGACAGAAGCAATTATGGCAAGCTTAAAAGCTTCGCGCGCTTTCACTGGAAAACCAAAAATTGCAAAAGCCGAAGGCGCGTATCATGGGCAGTACGACTACGCTGAAGTAAGTCAAACACCCTCTCCAGACACATGGGGGAATATCGATCAGCCAAATAGCGTGCCTGTTGCACACGGAACACCTAATTCTGCACTTGAAGATGTTGTCATTATCCCTTTTAATGACACAAAACGAGCGATAGCGCGGCTAGATCTTTACAAAGACGAACTTGCCTGTGTACTTCTAGATTTGATGCCACACCGAGTCGGGCTGAGACCTGCTGAACCAGAATTTGTCGAAGCTATTCGCGAGTGGACAGACGAAAACGATGTATTACTCGTCATCGATGAAGTCATTACCTTCCGTTCCGAAGTCGGCGGGCTACAACAACAGTACAACATAAAGCCAGACATTACTGCGATGGGCAAAGCTATTGGAGGCGGCTTTCCAGTGGGGGCAATTGCAGGTCGTAATGATGTCATGGACGTCATGAATCCTCTTGCAAATAAAGTGCTATTCCCACACTCTGGAACATTTTCAGCAAATCCAATTACACTTACTGCCGGCTTAACATCGATGAAACTATTTGACGCCTCTGCTGTTGAAAGGTTGAACAAATTAACAACTCGAGCCATACATGGAATTGAAAAAGCAATTAAAGATACAGGCGCTACTGCTTGCGTTACTGGTGCCGGATCAATGTTTCGCATTCACATGAAACCTACGCCACCAAAGAATTTTCGAGAAGCATATATGTCACCTGAAGAAAATGCAAAATTAAAAACTTTGCTTAATCATATGTTCGACGAAGGCTTCATCATGATTAATACTTGTTCAGGAGCGCTCTCAACACCAATGGGCGAATCTGAAGTTGATACGCTTGTTGAAGCCGTAAAACAAGGCTTGCAAAAGATTTAACTAGTTAATAGATATACCTACTAATATTGCGTCATGATCCGAACCATCAAGCGAATGAAAATTTAATGAGGCCCCCTCAACTCCACCTCTAACAAAGCAGTGATCAATTGGAATTGCAAACAGCGGGCCAAATGGATCCAACCTCCAACTTGGCAGAATCCCCCTGCCTTTACGAAGATTAAACAACCCATTTGTTAAAATAAAATTAGCGTACGCTCTTGACCACATTGTTGTATTCAAATCACCAATAACGACTGCGTCACCACTTCTAGTTTTCAAAAATGCACTTATATTCTGCATCTCTTTATCGCGTATCCGACTGCCATGTCGAATACCTGGCCTAATGGGATGAACCGCCACTAAGTCGACATCTTTATTTTCTATTCGAACTGTTGTAGCGATTGTCACCATACCAGTTGCACCGTTGACGAACGCCTCTGTGTTTGATATTGGAATTTTACTGTAAAGCAAAAAACCAGAACCTGTTTCTAAAGAATGAGAGTAGGTGTTTGGGTAATCAATCTCAAGATTTTCTAATCCTACCTGATGATGATGCATCGATTCTAAAAGCACAAGAAAATCTGCATCTGTATCTTTTACAAGTTTTTCAATTGCTCCAATATTCGTATTTGTGGCTTTAACATTTACGCACAAAATATGCATTGAAGGGAAGCCTTTATTTACATCACCAAAATACCATGGAATCACTTTAGATATACTTGGAATCGAAAACAGAAACACAATAGTCAGCATCAATATCTTTTTTTGAAAAGCAAAGACCATCGCTATCAAAGCAAAAATAAATAAATATTGAACTTGAAAATGTACTAGCAAATCAAATTGCGGAATAATGAAAGACCACATGCCAATATTTGCAAAAATTGCAAATACACAAGCTGTAATGAACAAAAGAGTATCTACTTTTTTACTGTTTTTTTGACTACGATTAAATATATTAATCTATTTATTCCTACGTGCGATTTGCTTGCGTTTTGTTTCGCTTAATTCTTTCTTACGTAAACGGATATCACCTGGTGTTATTTCTACAAATTCATCATCCTGTATATATTCTAAAGCGGATTCAAGTGTGATTTCTCTAGATGCTTTTAAAACTGTCGTAGCCTCTTTATTTGACTCTCTAACGTTAGAGAATGCCTTGCCCTTAATAATGTTTACTTCAAGATCATTATCTCTTGAGTTTTCGCCAACAATTTGCCCGCCATAAATAATATCCTGCGGCTCAACGAACAATATACCGCGCTGAGAAATATTCAACATTGAATAGGTAGTGGCTTGCCCTGAAGCTGTTGCAATCAATACGCCATTAGATCGACGATACGTTGTAGCACGCACGGGTGCATACTTTTGGAAGCAGTGATACATCACTGCTTCACCACCTGTGGCTGTAAGCATGTGACTACGCAAGCCTATTAAACCACGAGCAGGAATTTCGCATTCAATATGCATACGATTACCTCGTTGCTCGAGTGACTGAACCTCTCCGCCCCTCAATCCAAGAAGTTCCATAGCAGAGCCAACATGCCCTTCATCAACGTCTATCGTGAGCAATTCAATCGGCTCACATTTCACACCATCAATCTCTTTTTCAATTACTTGCGGCCTTCCAACAGTTAACTCATAACCTTCACGACGCATATTCTCAAGCAAAATGCCTAAGTGCAAAAGACCGCGGCCAGATACTTTGAACTCCTCCGATGTATCGCCTGGCTCTACTCGAAGTGCCAGATTGCTTCTAAGTTCACGCTGAAGACGCTCGTCAATCTGGCGAGAAGTCACGTATTGACCAGTGGTACCTGCATTAGGCGAATCATTGACGCGAAACAACATATGCAAGGTCGGTTCATCTACTGCAATTCTTGCAATTGGATTTGGTTGATCTGGGCATGCAATTGTATCTCCGATCTCAAAATCTCCAATACCTTCTACGGCACATAAATCACCCACTGAAACAAGTTCAGCGGGCGTTTTACCTAAATCTTTAAATCTGGTCCTACCGTAAAACATTGT
>CAJWSE010000083.1 GCA_913046275.1 uncultured Phycisphaerae bacterium
AGATAAACGAGATCAACCTGGAACTGACGATAAGATTATTACAGCGTGGAATGGCATGATGATTGCGGGCTATGCGGACGCTGGGCGAATATTGGAAAAGAAAGAATGGGTAGAACGTGCTCAGAAAGCAGCAGATTTCATTATTAATGAGATGCGCTCTTCTTCTGGGAAACTGCTTCGGACTTGGCGACAAGGTAAGGGTGGCGCTGAAGCATTTTTAATCGACTATAGCTCCTTAATTTATGGATTGATGTCAATTTACGAAGCAAACCATTCAGCGCTCGCATTAGAGCAAGCCAAGAAGTTGTATTCTCAGGCAAAATCCCTATTTTATGTTAATGGTAATGGCTGGTTTGATACTGAAGACGGGAAGTCTGATTTATTCGTTAGAACAAAAGCACTTGCAGATGGTGCAATGCCCGCTGCAAATTCGTTAATTTTACTTGATCAAATTGCATTGGCTAACGCGACAGATGAGATCTCCTACCTTAAAGACGCAATGATAACGCTTGAAACTCAAAGCCAAATGATGCAATCATCTCCATTGTCAACGGTTGTTGCAACGCGTGGATTGCATCAATTGCTGACACAGTACCCAGAAAAATTTGATGAGGAATTTGAAGTTGATATGTCTAATCCTTCGCCTGTTCGATTGAGTGTCGAACCAAAGAAATTGACAATGCAAGTTGGCGAAACAAAAATTGTAAATGTAAAATTAAGAATGGCTATTGGTTGGCATGTGAATTCAAATGAGCCTATCAACGAATATGCAATACCGATTTCAATTACAGCAGTTTCTGGGAACGCATTAGTTGAAGTAGCTTGGCCAGAAGGAGAAATGATTACCTCAGCAGGTGAACAAGTAGCAGTTTTTGGGAAATCTGTGGTTTTTCCAGTCTCTGTAAAAGCAACAGCGCCTGGTGCAATCGCTATCACAGTTACATGGCAAGCATGCAACAATGATTCTTGTTTAGACTCCGAAACATCACAGATTCCGTGTACGATATTGGCGGAGTAAAAACGAGTGAGTAAACTATTTTCCGTTGCGCTGATTTCAACTGGTGGAACTATTCTTAAAACTTATGATGAGCACGAGGGCATTCTCTCAAATGGTGTTCCTGTGCTGGATACTATACTGAACTCGATTCAACTTGATGGGATTGCGGTTGAGCATTTCGAATTAATGAATAAAGATAGTTTGCATATGACAGAAGAAGACCATGTGCAAATAGCGGAAGAGGTCGAGATGAGATCGCATTATTTTGACGGTATCGTTTTAATCCATGGTACAGATACATTACAAATCACTGGCGAGCGTATTATTGGTAGAAACCCATCACTCAAAGTGCCCTGTGTTTTAACAGGTGCGATGAGGCCTTGGGTTATGCGCAACACAGATGCGCTGCAAAATTTAGTTGAGTCTTTTGCCGTAGTGCAATTGCTTCAAGCTGGTGTGTATGTAGCAATGCAGAATAAAGTGCTTCAGTTTCCTGGAGTTACAAAAAATAAAGAACAATTGTGTTTTGAAAAATGTCATACGTGATGTTGCGTAGAAAGAACGAATTATGTCAAATGAATATTTAACAGCCCCGGCGCGAACAAAGAAAATGCCAAAAGGTATTCCTTACATTATTGGAAATGAGGCAGCGGAGAGATTTAGTTTTTATGGGATGAAGGGCATACTTGTCATTTTTATGACGCAATACCTCTTTATGCTTCCAGGATCAGGTGGAGAGCCTATGCCAAATCCTGTTGCAATGGAGAATTATCATCTCTTTACGACAGCCGTATATTTCTTTCCTATCTTTGGCGCTTTAATTGCGGATATTGTTCTCGGAAAGTATCTCACCATTATGATTTTAAGTGTTGTGTATTGCGCGGGTCATGCTGTTTTAGCACTTATGGGTTCAACGGCTTGGTTAGATTTATCCCCAGGGATTGTTCTTGCAATTGGTTTAATCCTCATTTCAGTAGGTTCCGGCGGAATAAAACCATGTGTGTCTGCACACGTGGGCGATCAATTTGGGCAGCAAAACTCGAATCTGCTTGAAAAGGTTTTTGGTTGGTTTTATTTCTCCATTAATACAGGTGCATTTTTATCAACTCTGCTCACGCCCTGGTTACTTGAATGGTATGGTCCGCATTGGGCATTTGGTGTACCTGGTGTACTTATGGCCATCGCGACTATTGCGTTTTGGATGGGTCGAAAGGTATTCATCCACATTCCTGCAGGCGGTACAGATTGGTTCAGAGAGACCTTTAGTGGTGTTGGTCTTAAAGCAATAGCCAAGCTCTCTATTATTTTCGTCTTCATTGCGGTTTTCTGGGCTCTTTTTGACCAAACAGGTTCATCATGGGTTCTCCAAGCAGAAGATTTAAATCGAAATTGGCTGGGTATGAATTGGCTCTCATCTCAAATTCAAGCAGTTAACCCAATCATGATTTTGCTATACATCCCATTGTTCCAATTTGTTGTATACCCGATCATAAATAAATTTTGGAGACTAACGCCAATGCGCAAAATTTCTCTCGGCTTGTTTGTTATGGTCGCTGGTTTTGCAATGGTTGGTATAGTTCAAAGTTGGATTGATTCTGGGCAACGACCTTCAATTGGTTGGCAAGTGCTCGCCTATGCAGTTTTGACCGCTTCGGAAGTAATGGTTTCTATTACGGGGTTAGAATTTGCCTACACACAGGCGCCAAAGAAAATGAAATCTGTCATTATGGCATTGTTTTTGATGAGTGTTTCACTCGGCAATTTATTCACTGCTGGTGTAAATCACTTTATTCTTATACCCGATTCACTTGGTGAGGCAAAAAAACTTGTATCCAATTGGAAAGCATCTGAAGACAAGGGGCTTGCCGTGTCACATGCTCAACGTAAATCTGAAGCAGCTAATTACGGAATGGGATATCAACATGCTAAGGACGGAAGTTTTGAATTGTTTCTAGAGGGTTGGGAAGAATCTGTTGGAGATGATGATATTCGAGTTGGTTATGGTCCAGATCTTCAAAGACAGTCATTGGTCAGTGCTGAAGTTGATGCGATTAAACATGCGACAAGCAAGATAGGCACGTTCTGGGATGAACATGATCGTTTGCCGTTTCCAGATGAAGGTGCAAATGCGATCCGTGGTTTAGAAGACCCTTGGGGAAAATCATTGCAGTACAAGTTAGTTAATAGGCGGAACTTTGAAATTGTTAGTAGTGGTCCTGATAAAGAATTTATGACACAAAACGATGTTCGGGCAGAAGTCTATGTTGAATCTCATACTGTGGATCAGCAGCAAGAAATAGTTGCTTCTTCAGGGGGATCAGACATGCTTGCAAGTATTCATCCTGCTCACTCTTGGATTGTCGTAAGACAAGCAGAATTGGATGTTCAAGAGGCAAGAGAGAATGGCAATATGGATGCTAGTATCGAGCAATTTTTGCCGAATTCCAAAGGTATTAATCAAGGAGAAGTGGTAAAACAGAATCATAGTTTTTCTACGGTATGGCAGGTTGGCGGGGCGACGATACTCGCCGGAGCTGCCTATTTTGAATTTTTTACATGGCTTATGCTTTGCACAGCAATCTTATTCGTTGTTGTGGCCTTCTTTTATAAGCCGCAAACCTACATTCAAGACGAGGCATAATTTTAATAGTATTGATAATAACTCAAGAGAGATTTCTCTGAAGTGGTATTTAGTTACTTAAGTTGATTGCTCTGACTTCAAGCCTATTACTACGAGGTACAAGGATAAGGTGTGTCCATTTCGAAGATGTCGTTGCAATTGGGATAGCAAATCGATTCCGAATATGAACACCATCAACACTTCCTACGTTTTGTCTAACCATTCGGTCTTGTGTGGAAACAAGCCAGGATCCATCTTGGACTGGAGCAGCAGCGACACTTTGTGGAAGAAGTGACGCAAGTTCAATAGGCTCCCCAGGTTGCCAAATGACCATCTGCTGGCGCTTGGGGTGATAGAACGCGTGACGCTCGTTTTCAGAGGAAGTAGGATTTGTGGTTGCAATTTGCCAGGCAAGCTCTCTTGTCGCACCATTTCGGATGATGGGTAGATAGATAGCAGTAAGTAGTGGGTTTTTTGTAAGTAAGTCAAGTTCTACAAGATCTAGGGAGCCATCTTCTAATCGAAATATCCGAAGGCGATTAGTGCCGAGAAATGAAGGGAGCAGCCAATCGCTTTTGCCGTCATCAATGATTCGTTGCTCACGAGCAGTTTTCAAAACTAAATGAAATCTGTCTTCATCAGCCGAAGTGCGTGACCACGCAATATTGCCAATTGCATTTATTGCGGGGAATGCATTTATCATGTTATCTGAAGTAACCCACGTTAAATTGCCTGTTGCCCAGTCTATTTGTCCTATCCAACGTCCAGCTTCGCCTCGAGGGGACTCAACAAGTACACTGGTATTGTTTGCCGAGCGACCAAGGATGAGTCCTTTTTGGCTGACATTAAAGGGCACAAAAGTTTTGCCCATATCAGGGTCAAGTAGGTGGAGTTCAATGCTTGTTGAATCAATGGCCGTATTCGAATTGCTTGAAAGAATATTGGTCGAAGGGGGGCTCCCCAGTTGGACTGCTGCATGGAGTCCATTTGGAGAAAGAGTTGGAAGTGTATAACGGTCCCAAGGCAAACTCCCCGCGCTCCAGTCAATTTCTGAAGATTCAGTTATGCATTTTAGGGTCGGTTTGAATATGGGGGATGTAATCGTAGAGGGAAATAACCTTTATGGAGATGGAGTCAATGTAGCAGCTAGGTTAGAGGCACTTAGCCAATCTGATGGTGTATGTCTCTCAAAAAGTATTATGGATTTTGTTCATAATAAAACTGATTTGGGTTTTCACGATCTGGGAGAGCAGAAAGTAAAAAATACCACGGTTCATGCCTTTGATTTAACGGATCCCAATCTTGAGAAGAGAAGTGTGGAGAGTGAAATAGTTAAAGACAATGAGTTTAGTAAGGCTCCAAGCATAGCAGTGTTACCATTTAGTAATTTAAGTAATGATCCTGAGCAGGAGTACTTCGCTGATGGAATTACTGAAGATATTATTTCGCACCTATCGCAATGGAAAACCTTCCCCGTAATATC
>CAJWSE010000084.1 GCA_913046275.1 uncultured Phycisphaerae bacterium
TCAAAGAACTTAAAAAAAATGGATTCTATTCTTTTTGGGAAAAACTTAATGGAAACCCCACAGAACGCCGTGTCAATACCACCACGCCAAGACCACTTCTATCCAAAGTTGCTGCCGCATTAGGAAACATTCCAAAAGAGTTTACTCCGCACAAAAAACTTCAAAAACTTCTGAGTACTCGCGGTAATTCAGTCGAACTCGATACTAAAATTGACTGGGGGTTAGGCGAGCTACTTGCATATGGCACCTTACTTGAAGAAGGAAGCCCCGTCCGTCTTACAGGACAAGATGTTGAACGAGGCACATTTAGTCATAGGCATGCCGTTTTATTTGATACCAAAACAAATGAATCATATATGTCCCTAAACCATATCAGCGATGATCAGGCAAAAATGTGTGTGCACAATAGCCCTTTAACTGAAAGTGCTTGCCTGGGTTTTGAGTACGGCTATTCACTTGGTGATCCAAAGATGCTTGTCATCTGGGAAGCGCAGTTTGGAGATTTTGTAAATGGCGCACAGGTCATCATTGATCAATTTATTGCTTCAGCAGAAGTGAAGTGGAAACGAGCCTCTGGTCTCGTTTTGCTTTTACCACACGGATATGAAGGGCAAGGGCCTGAACACTCATCAGCACGACTTGAGCGATTTTTATCACTATGCGCAAATCATAATATGACCGTTATGAACCCAACAACACCTGCTCAAATTTTCCATGCCCTAAGACGTCAAATTAAATGGAACTTCAGAAAACCCCTGATCGTCATGTCACCTAAAAGTTTACTTCGGCATCCGAAAGCTACTTCATTAGTTTGCGATTTGACTGATGGAAGTTTCCAACCGGTCATTGATGATCGCATAGCCCAAAAAAACAAAGTAAATCGTATTATTTTCTGCTCTGGAAAAATTTACTATGACTTAGAAGAGTATAGAGAGACTACTTCTGATATACATTTAGATTCTAGCGCTCTGATAAGAATCGAAGAACTGTACCCATTCCCGACAGAGCAAATTCGTGAAATTCTACAGTCATATAATTCCGATGCTGAAATGATGTATGTTCAAGAAGAACCTGAAAATATGGGAGCCTGGCACTACATTGACGATGCTTTTAGGGATGAACTTAGCATTTCTCTTCGACGCGTTTGCAGAAGACCATGCGCCTCACCCGCAGTCGCTTCAAACAAAATGCATAATATTGAACAACATCGCATTCTTATTGAAGCGTTTGGATTACCATCGGATAACTCATGACTACTCCAATTAATATCCCCAGTCTCGGCGAATCGATTACTGAAGTTGTTCTAGGACAATGGCTCATAGAAGAAGGTCAATGGGTGGAACGAGATGCTCCGCTTGTTGAGATCGAATCTGATAAGGTCACTCAAGAATTGCCTTCACCAATAGCTGGCATATTGCGGATTGACCAACCCTCTGGATCAGAGTGCTCCGTCGGAGACTCAATTGGCACAATTGATGAAAGTGCTCCAAAACCTAACAACTCACAAGATTTAGAAACGCCTAGTTCTTCTGATACGATTGAAGTAACTACTGAAACGGTTGCTTCAGCAGCTCAAACTCGCAAGGCAACACCTCTAGCACAAAAAATGGCTAGTGACATGGGTGTTTCTCTTGAGGATATTGAGGGGTCTGGACCCTCAGGGCGCATCACTAAATCAGACATCCTCAAATCGGATGACCATAGTAACTCTGGAAATATTTCAGTAGCACCGGAAAATCAATTCCGCACTATTCGTCGAGAAAAAATGTCCCCACTGCGTAAAAGGATTGCGCAAAGACTCGTTGAAGCACAGCACTCTGCTGCAATGCTCACGACATTTAACGAAGCAGACATGTCAAAAGTAATTTCACTGAGAAAGTTACATAAACAAGAATTCAACGATAGGCACGGTGTCAACCTCGGCTTCATGTCATTCTTTACAAAAGCATGTGTATCCGCATTAGCCACCTGGCCATCGGTAAATGCTTCACTTGTTGACGGTGAAGTTGAATACCATGAATATGTTGATATGTCAGTAGCTGTCGGCACTGATCGTGGTCTTGTTGTTCCAATCATTCGAAATGCTGAGCGTCAGTCATTTGCTGAAATAGAACTCAGCATTAAAGATTTGGCAACCAAAGCGCGGGATGGAAAACTTACGATGGATGATATGACAGGAGGAACATTTACTATTAGCAATGGTGGTGTTTATGGCTCAATGATGTCTACGCCAATTTTGAATCCACCTCAAAGCGGCATCCTTGGACTACACCGAATTCAAAACAGACCAATCGAAGACCCGGACAACCCTGGACAAATTATACTTCGACCCATGATGTATCTAGCTCTTAGTTATGATCACAGACTTGTTGACGGTGAAGGCGCAGTAAGTTTCCTGGTTCATGTCAAAAATTGCATTGAAGATCCCGAACGATTGCTGCTTGGGCTATAAGCAAAAAATGGAATATGGCCATATCTCCGTTTTGCCCCAAAAAATTGGGGAGTTACTCAGCCCTAAATCGGGTGATGTGATTGTCGACCTCACCGCAGGCAGAGGCGGGCATGCAAGCGAATTGGCTAAAAAAGCAAGCAGTAAGTCCACTGTTGTTCTATTCGACCTTGATAAGGAGAACCTAGAATTCGCTTCAAAAAGAGTACTTGAAACAGGCTGCACTGTTCATGCATTTCACCGGAGTTTTGTAGAGGTCGTGGACACAATGCAAGAGATTGGGCTCCAAGCAAATTGTGTCCTTGCAGACCTAGGCTTTGCTTCAAATCAAATGGATGACCTCTCAAGAGGGCTCAGTTTTAAAGGTGAAGGACCGTTAGATATGCGTTTAAACACTGAAAGCGGCGTTACTGCATCGGAATTAGTTAATTCTATGGACGAAACTGAACTAGCAAACCTCATTTACCAACTTGGCGAGGAACCATATTCCAGACGAATTGCGCGAAAAATTGTACTTGAGAGACAAAAAGAGCCGATTTTGGATACAGCCCGTCTCGCAGAGCTTGTTAGAAGCGCGTATGGGGCAAGAGCTCGCTCGTCACGTATGCACCCCGCAACTCGAACCTTCATGGCATTGCGAATTGCGGTAAACAGCGAACTCACTGCCCTGGATGCCCTTCTATCAGATTTGCTGTCGGGTTGCCGTAAAGTCAATGAACATGGCTGGCTTGCATATGGCGCTCGAGTTGCGGTGATTAGCTTTCACAGCCTCGAAGACCGTCGAGTCAAACATGCATTCGTTGATTTTGAAAAGCGTGGCTTGGCTAAGCGTCTTACTCGCAAACCAATCTGCGCATCAGATGAAGAGATCGCGATGAATCCACGATCTCGACCAGCAAAGCTTCGAGCATTTCACCTTTTGCAAGAAGCCTAGCAGAAGAAGGACGTGCTACACACTATGACTCGTGAAAATAAACTCTCCATAGTCATTGCTTTTGGGTTAATGATTTTTGTTGGAATGCTAGTCGCGGATCACTTTTCAATTGCATCGCATCGTGAAGTTGCTGAACTGGGATCCAATATCTCCACCCCCCCCTTAGCAAGCCCAACAGTTCTGCTTGATGGCCCCCCGCCACCAAGCGTAACCAACAAAACAAACAGCATGGGAGATATCCTTCGCACTGTGCTCGAAGGGGAAACACTACGATCGATTTGCAGTGCACACTATGGAGATTCTGGCTTAACCAAAAGTGTTGCGGAATGGAATAATATTCAAAATGCGGACAAACTTGAAATCGGGCAAATGATTTCACTGCCAACACGATCAGTACTAATTGCATCTAATATGAGTTCTACTTTCGAAGCAATTACTGCACAAAAAATAGAAGTAACACAAAATGAACATTCCTTAGCTGTCGCAATGAATTCCTATACCGTTCAAAAAGGCGACACCCTATCTGAAATAGCACAAAAAGTAATGGGTTCTACAAAAAAAACACAACTCTTGATTGATATCAATCGAGATGTCATGCCAGACCCTAACTCTATTCGGCCGGGTATGGTTCTTCAATACCCGAAAAAAACCTCTTAAGTAATTATGTCTAGAAAACTCATTCTTTCTATCTTAGTACTCAGTTTTGCGCTTCTTGAGCTCCTCGCAGTAAGGCAAGCGCAAATTAATACGGTCAATGAAATGACTAGATTACATATTGCAATAGACAAAAATAATGAACTCATTAATGCTTTGTCAATTGAAATTGAGAGGTCCTGCTCACCTATTCAATTCTCAACTAAATTAGCCGCCATTGAACCCCTCAATGCAAGCAAATAACAACCCAACACGAGTATTCAAAATAGCACTTGCTTGCGCTGCATGTGTAACAATTCTACTCTGCGTAAGTTTATATAAAGTGGTTAATTTAAAAACAAATCCACCAAGTGAACTAGTTCGGCTCTCTTCACCATTAAACAGCACATTTAATAATTTAGCGAAGCGCGGACGAATTCTTGACACAAGAGGAAGAATATTAGCAGCGAGCAGAATCGGACACGCACTATTTGTTGATCCGCTACTCATAGAAAATATTGAAGAGCTTGCGCTTGAACTCCATGAAAAAGTCAAACTATCGCCCGCAACCGTTGAAGAAAAAATACGCAGCAAATCAAATGGGCGCTACGTTGTAATTGAACCTCTTCTCACAGAATCGCAACTTACCGCTGCAAGAGAACTCCACCATAGATGCATTGGCATTGAAGAGAAGCTTGTGCGAGAATATCCACATGGCGATATCGGCGGCTCTCTGATTGGATTCGTTGGAACCGAACACACGGGTCTAGCAGGATTTGAAAATAAATTTAATACTCTCCTAACTGGACAAACAGGAACAATGACCCGCCAGCGCGATTCTAAACGACGAACGATCTGGGTTTCCCCAGACCAATACCTACCCACAAATAATGGTGAAGATGTGGTGCTTTCTATTGATGTTGTAATTCAAGATATTGCCGCCAGTCGACTACAGGAGGAAGTCTTGAGATGCAACGCTGGCGGAGGAAGAATTGTTGTTGTCAATCCAAATACTGGAGACATACTCGCGATGGCCGATATTTTAAATCCACGTGAAGGCTGGTCACAACAACCAAGC
>CAJWSE010000085.1 GCA_913046275.1 uncultured Phycisphaerae bacterium
TTTGATGAATGTTTTTTTGCGGTGCGGCCTCGACCCGACGTAACGTCAAAAAAAATGTTGTTGAAATCTAGTAATTGAGCAGTTTTATTTAATGTGTAGCCAAACTGTTGGGAAGCTCCGTTTAACTTAGAACGAGGTTTCTATGCGTATTATCAACGAAGAGCGTCTGCTTGAGCATATCATTTGGCACTGTCAAATAACGTACGGTGTAGACACCATTAAGGAGGCTGTAATTACAGCGCGACGTAATGGTTTCTTAGACTGGCGCAACGAAATAACATCAATGGGACAACATGTTGCAGAGATGATGTTGCAAGACTTCGACGGTTACCAAGCACTTTTTGAAATTGAGGTTAAAAAGAAGCCGAGCTTTATGGATCAACAAGACACGCATCAGCGCCAATAGTCGTATAACATCCCATCGCATCTTTAAGTTGGATAGGATCTCTGAAATCCCAGTTTTGCGACACGTACGCACAACGTCCTAAACATCGACCAAGTGAACATCAATCGCGCGGAACAACTTCACAATACATCTCCATAAGAAAAACACTTCAGCACCATCCTGACATCCTCCTGTGGCAGTTAAATACTAGGACAGTTCTAGAGGGCTAAGACAAATGGCAGACGCCGCTTTTCTTGCACCAATAGAGTACTGTTACCTCGCATTTGCGGTGATAATTGACTTTGTGATTTGGGCATTGCTTCCAAGTGGCTCAACCTTGATTGGAGTGGGCTTAATTGCAGGGTCGGGACTTTTAATTTCGCTTAGAGAACGCAGCGCCAAGCAAGCTGGACCAGATTAACTAAAAACTTAACAAATATATCTATTTGGATCAGATTTATTAAAATATATTAATCAAATGTTGCCACTCTGTAAGCCTTCGTTTCGGTGGTTCAAATCGACCCTCGGGCACCACCTTTCAAACAGGTGTCATTGACTTAAATTTTCGACACTCATGCTATGCGTGTGTATTTCAAAAACACCAACTACGCAGGGTGTCGCATGTTTGATGGGCTCGACTACAGGTGCAAACACTGTGTCGAAACCATATTGGAAGTACAAAGTTCTTATGTTGCTCATTATTTTGAAAAATGCAGGGTCGTTGAAAGCAGAAACACCGCTGCACGTGGAGTTGAAAGATGGGATGGTTGCGCCTATTGCGATTGTGCAAGCCAACCTTTAGGAAACTGCAATGTAAATAGCGCAATAAATGTTTCCTGCGTCACCGGTTTGAACCCAAGCTGAATGTAGTAAGCTCGATCTCCATAAATTACGGCACGCTCTTTTTAAAATCAGTCTCAATGGTTCCCATCCAAATTTAACCATAGTGGCGGCCCCACCTATTAATTGCGCCTAAGGGTGGATTGCTACTGGCCTAAGAAGAAAGACCGGTATCTTTGAATTTTTGTATCGCAAACGCGTGAATATGATACATATCAGCAGGCCATGACCTAACGTCTTGCCGTTGCGATATTGCGTGCCGTGCAAATGAAGCGCATATTTTGTGCTTACAACCTACTGGAAGAGCCACGGTGAGCATAGTTTTTACGACAGAGCCTTGAAACAAAGCGCTTGTATATTGCCATTGGCTCAGCTCAGGGATGCAAAAACTGAACGAAATGGGCTTAGGAATTATTTTTTAATTGGAAGATACTATAAACTCTTTGTGTCCGGATGAATATTGCCCCTTTCATACCGTCTTAATTGGTGGGCACTTACAATGCCCAAAAGAGTAAACGTTCCAACTCCAAGAATCATCACCAAAAGTGTTCCATCAAAAAGTTGACCAACAATTGCAGCTAAAATAACTGATCCAATCGTGGCTGTAGCACTGATTAAGCTCGCAGCGGTTCCTGCAATATGGCCAACCGGTTCCATTGCAAGCGCTGTGAGATTTCCCATGGTTAAACCAGCTTGGAAAAAGATGCTAAACATCCAAAACACAAAAAGAGCAAAACCAAAATTACCGACAAAATATCCTAATGCGTAAATTAAAAGCATCAGAAAACTCAGTCCTAGCTGTGCTGTAAAAGCAATATAAATGAGTTTGCGCATTCCCACCTTACGAACAAGTTGTGCGTTTAAATAACTAGATGAAGCCGCAAGCAGAGCTATTAAAGCAAACCATAATGGAAAACTCTGAGCTTGATGAAATACCTGCTCAAAGACTGGTTGGATCAAAAAGATACCCGTGAAGAGTATACTATAGGCAAAAACCAGCGTGATGATCGACATCTGTATCATAGGGTTGTGTAAAACTTCTTTGGTTGCTTGCAGAAATTGATCCAATCGAAATTCAATGCGCCGCTCAATCGTAACAGTTTCATCAATTCGAATTCCGACCCAAAGGGTACTGGCAACAACAAAAATTATGAACATAACAAAAATGGCTCGCCACTCGAACATGATTATAACAAATGAACCTAACAATGGGGCGACCGCAGGTACTAAAGCAAAAACGATCATAATAAATGACGAAATCCGAGCCATTTCACGGCCTTGATAAAAGTCTCTTACTAAAGCTTGTGCAATCACTCTTGGTGCCGAAGCTCCGACGCCTTGCAAAAAACGAGCAACTAAAATCACCTCAAAACTATGGGATATGACACATAAAATAGAAGTAAAAATATATAACGAAGTCCCAAAATAGATAACTGTTTTTCGTCCAAAGCTATCAGATAATGGTCCAGTAAATAATGTGCCAGCTGCCATGCCGATGACAAAGGTAGACAAAACCATCTGCGCTTGATTAGGGCTTTGTGGCGTAAATTCTTCGGAAATGAGTGATAAAGCAGGTAATATTGCATCTATAGACATTGCCACTGTCGCAACCAGCATCGCCATCATAGCTACAAATTCTGTCGTAGACACACGCAACGATAACATCCTTTTTCCGTGAATAAAAAACGGCTGTGAAACCGCCTTCCTCCTACAAACATCAAAACTTTGGTTACGGGAGTTTAGCTTTCATTTTTTGCAATATTTGCCAATAGAAATCAATAACTTAAAATTTGATATATTAAACACCAGCAATACCCTCAATTTCGTAAAATCAGATTCACATTAGGTGAGAGGCTGCGCGCGTTGACGGCGCGCAACCGATGCGGTTTTTCATTGATATCGTTCTGCCCATGAGCCGCACAAATATCGCAGCGCTCTTTGTGATCGGATGGATGGTTCGTCAACATCGATGGCGGCAAAGAAGCAGCCTATTGAAAGGCGATGATCGAAAGAAAGCCGTACATTCACATGAGAAAGACGGGCAGCGAATTTACGTTCTTGCTTGGCTCTTGGTGATTGGTGGTTTCATCGCGAATGCAACTTATCGTATGCGGACAGAGGATGTTGAGTTGCCCCATGCTCTGTTGCCAACCGGTGCAGGCGGACTTCACGCGGGTGGTGGAATTCTCGGCCTAATTTTACTGACCTACCTATGGCAAAAAGGACGGAAAATCAAGCAACTGAGAGAAAAGGGAGAACCTTGGTCTGTTGAGAAAAATCATCATGGGCGGGCTTCGGATGCCATCATGCTCCTGATTGTAATCCACGCCTTCTTGGGCTTCCTATGGTTACTTCAGATGCTCATTTAGCGGGCACTCCACGCGTGCATCCAAGCCTCAAGATTTCGTTCAACATCACCAAGTTTGACCTCACGAATTTCAAGATTCCCAGTTTCCGAAAGCGGTTGTATTCGGCAACCACATGCATTCGCATGACCTCCTCCATCCACATCAAACGCTGTAGCAAGGGCAGTCAAATCAAACAACCCCCCATTCTTATGCAAGAACGAGTTCGTGTAAAATGAAGCAGATAGTGGCCATTGATGATCTAGAGGTTTGTTTTCTCCATGAATAATGATACATGCATCACATTGTTCCCCAAAATGCGCGGTAATGAGGTAACCATTGGTTCGTACCCCCTTTCCATCGAGTCTAACTATTGCCATACGATCAATCACTTCTGAACAAGTATCGACCATCGCTTGCAATTGAACAAATTCGGCCTTCGCTACACAGACCTTTTCAAACACTGAATCAATCTTCAGCACTTCTTCGGGCGACGCTCCGCCTGAAATTTCATTCAATAGAACAGAACACAACTCGAGATCCGACGCATCCATGACCCGACCGATCCAAACGATTGGATGATTCGAGAGAAATTCCCCTCTTGTGATTTTTCCACCATCCAATTTGTCAACCATTTCCATCCATGGTTCAATATCGGAGAGATCGACGATTTGTTTGAACGTATCAAAACAAACTCTGGCAGCACTTAGTGCCGGCTCCCAGATGATTTTACAACCCCTTTCCTCAGCTTCAGCCAATTGCGATTCTGTAGGTTTGTTTGTCAAGTGATGGTCAATATGCAAACCACAATCGGGATGGAAGGGCAAGTCGACAACAGCAGTCTGTAAGTCAATAAAGTCGTTCAAATCTCCGCGACGGATCTCTGCAGGGTGACTGAACCGAACCTCGACATCGTTCCAAAACCGCTTCAAAATCGCTGCTGATAACAAACCGTCTAAGTCCCCATCGGCGGCGATTCGATGAATTTGGATTCCTTCTACGGCAACCATGCAAACCCTCCGAGATTTCAGGTCAACAGACCTCGCTCTTAGCATTGGCGACATCGGATGCTGTCCATTAGAAACGAATTAGTATCTCTCATCCATTCCAAAGGTATGGAGACGTCATGCGGCGTGGTACTGGTCAATTTTGGCAGTGTTTTACTCTTACAATATCCCCAAGGACATTGGGGTTTCCCAAAGGGTCACTACGAGCCTGAAGATGGTGTCTATCAGCGTACTGCACTTCGCGAATTAGAAGAAGAAACTGGAATCAGCGAAGTTCAAATGCTGGACAATTGGCGAATGCGAACCTCATACACATTTACCCGCAAAGGCCGCACAGTGGAGAAAGAGGTATTCTGGTTTATCGGAGAAACAGATCAGTATGATATTACCCTAAGCCACGAGCATCGAAATTTCATGTGGCTTGAATGGGATGATGCAGAAAACCAATTGGATTTTGATCAGAGCAAAGAGGTACTACGTGGTGCTAGGGCGCAGTTGCGAGCACTTGGC
>CAJWSE010000086.1 GCA_913046275.1 uncultured Phycisphaerae bacterium
GAATTGCGACACATAAATGCAGCAATTGAAGAAACCGATCGTCAAAAAATCTTACTACAAGACCAAGTTGCAAGACGACTTGGGCAACTTGAACAATTTGAAGCTTCAAGGCAACAAAGTTATGATGAAATCGAACAAGGCAAAACTGCTTTTGCAAAATGCCAGATGGAAATCAATACCTTTAATGAACAAGTTGTAGCTGCTGACAATAATGTTGAAACAGCTGCTGCTATGTTGCAATCTGCACGCGATAAAGGCCAACGAATCGAACGCGAATTCCATGCAATTGAATTAAGTAGGCGCGAAGCTGAGATCAAACGAGAAAATCTCGAAGAACGAACAATCGAAGAACTCGAGCTTGATGTATGCACGGAATACGGCCATTGGAAGGCCCAGTCTGAAGAAGGTGCTCGGCCGGCTGCAGACAGAGATTCAATTGAACACGAAGGCGAACTCTTACGGATAGAAATAAAGAAACTAGGCAATGTCAATCTTGATGCAATTGAAGAGGAGAAAAACCTTCAAGAGCGCAATGTTGACCTTGCACAACAAGTTGTTGATATTGATGCTTCTGTCGAATCACTCACTTCATTGATTAAAGAACTAGAAGAAGTTAGTAAAACAAAATTTGAAGAAACATTTAATTTAATCCGCGAACACTTTGCT
The DNA here is from genome assembly GCA_913046275.1 of uncultured Phycisphaerae bacterium. The sequence goes on from CAJWSE010000086.1 coordinate 667, forward strand.
GGACCTCAAGGTATGTTCCGAAAACTATTCGGCGGGGGCAGTGCTGACATTATGATGCTTCCTGACGAAAATGGCCACCTCGACTTGCTCGAGGCAGGTATAGAAATTAAAGCGAAGCCTCCAGGGAAACAGCCTCGAGTAATTTCCCAGCTGAGCGGTGGTGAACAAGCCATGACTGCTGTTGCTCTTCTGCTTAGTATTTTCAAAGCAAAACCTTCACCATTTTGTGTTCTTGACGAAGTAGATGCTGCGCTCGATGAAGCAAATACCCATCGATTCATAAGTTCCCTAAGTCAATTTCTTGAAAAGAGTCACTTTATTGTGATCACTCACCACAAGCGAACCATGATTGGCTGTAACAAACTTTACGGTGTCACCATGCAGGAACGAGGAGTATCGAAACATGTTGCTGTCACTGTTGACGAAGTAGGTGAAAAAGGCGAAATAGACTCTAAGGCACATAAAAGAATTGAAAATGAAATGCCGGTTGTGGAAACTACTGCTTCAACTCCAGCCAAGATTCTATAGTTTTCCATACATTAACTAACTGACATGAGGGCATATCATCGACGAAGAATGGATTCGGAGTGTTAAACACATGATTAGCTCCCTGAATAAGCTCCAACGTTGATGTTGAAATAATATTATGCAGTTTAGCTGCTGCTTCTTTGGGAACTGTAGGATCATCTACTCCATGAATGAGCAGGCATGGGATATCAATACGACTTGCAATTGCCTCTAAATCATGACAATCCGGTGATTCAATTTGCTCTTCGAGAAAGACCTTTCCAACGTACATCATTTGCCCGGTTCGTCCTGAAGGCGAAGGCATACGACCTTCTTTGAGAAGCATCTCTTGAGCACCCTGGTCCATTGATAAACATGATGATGGCGCTGAAAGAGTAATAATTCCATCTGCTTTGACCACACCTCTACCAGTAGCTAAGAGTGACGATACTCCGCCTCTTGAATGGCCGAATAAAAACAATGGAGAATCCGCCACTGCAAAGTCTCTAGCCAGGCACGCCAAGTCCTCAACCTGACGATTCCATGTAGATTTTTCAAAAAGATCTAGCCGTTTAAAGTCGCCATCACCCTCATCCATACCAGAATGTGAAAAATTAAAACGATGCACTTGGTATCCTAAATTCGCAAACTGGTTCGCAAGCCAAGGAAACATCCCGTAATCCTTATATCCCTTAAAACCATGTGCCATAAGTACAACGCCGTGAAAATATCCCTGTGCTTCATGCGTTGTGCCATGGATTACTTCTCCATTACTACCAGATCGAGTCCAATTTTGAGTCTTCATACAAACATCCTACATTAGTTACAAACGAATGGATTTAAGAAGATAAGATACAGATATGTCAATTAGGGTAATGCCCATAGATTGTGTTATTTTTGGAGGAGGAATTGCCGGATTATTTATACTGGATCGCTTTTTACAAGAGGGTATTAAAACCCTACTACTTGAGTCTAAGGCACTTGGAACTGGCCAAACCATCGATTCTCAAGGCATCATTCATGGTGGTTTAAAATATGCTATCACTGCTTCAGGTGCTAATTCCGCAAGTGCCATAAGGGAAATGCCACTCTTGTGGAGGCGTGCACTCGCAGGTGAATCTTTGCCTGATTTACAAAAAGTAAGTATACGCTCTGATTTTTGTTATTTATGGCGAACAGATTCAATGACTTCCAAACTAGGTTGGCTTGCAGCAAAACTTGCTCTAAGGACTAAGCCAACGGTACTTGAAGAAAGCGAATTGCCTCCTGCACTACATGGAATACCCGGAACTGTAGCTCGCCTTAATGAACAAGTCATTGAACCACGCAGTTTGCTCGAAGTAATGGGATCAAACTTAGAACAAAATATTCTTAAAACGGCAGAAGGTGGCGTTGAAGTGTCAAAGGCAGACAATGGCTGGCTCATCAGGCTATTAAACCCAGAAACAGGTGAGCCCCTAGATATTATTACAAAAAAAGTTATTCTTACTGCCGGCAGTGGAAATTCTAAACTAAGAGAACTTTTTCAACTAGAGCCTCACAAGACTCAAAAACGCCCATTACATATGGTCCTTGCAAGAGGTGATCTCCCAATATTAAATGGCCACTGCATTGATGGGTCCAAGACTCGCATTACTATTACTTCGACTGAAGATTATGCCGGAAGAAATGTCTGGCAAATTGGAGGACAACTTGCAGAAGAGGGCGTTCATATGACTTCGAATGAGCTCATCTGTCATACTGCTAGAGAATTGCAAGAAGTACTGCCTGCTATATCTCTTGAGGGCACTGAATTCATGACATACCTAACAACACGCGCAGAACAAAATTCGAAAGGTCGTAGACCAGCCGATATTTCGATACTTAAAGAAAATAATATCTTTACATGCTGGCCAACAAAACTTGCATTTGCCCCGCGACTAGCGACAGAAATCACTAAGTTATTCGAAAAATCTGAACTTAAGGACATCGAAATTGAATCTTTAAATACGTGGCCAAGACCGCAAGTCGCACTCCCCCCTTGGGAAAGTGACCAACCCTGGACAACCCTTGAAATGGCACATAACGAATGAGTATGAAAACTCTTCTAACAGCCCCACTATCAGAAATTGGCTTTGGGGCATTTCACATTGGCCGTGTTCCAGGCAAAAAATACTTTAAGTATGGCCAACAAATTCCGAATGAAGATGCGGCTAAAACAATTCTAAATGGAGTATTAGATTCAGGGATACGCTTAATCGACACAGCTCCGTCATATGGGCTAAGTGAAGAACGTATTGGGAAGTACATTTCTGAAAGACGTAGCGAATACAATTTATGTTCGAAGGTAGGCGAATTATTTCAAGATAACAAATCTAGCTTTGACTTCACTACACAAGGAATGCTTAGGTGTGTAGAAAACAGCCTCCGCACCTTACGAACAGATTATCTTGATATTCTCCTTCTTCATGCTCCGCCTAACGATCTTGATGTATTACATAAGACTGATGCTGTAGAAACGTTACAACAACTTAAACAGGATGGCAAAACCCGGTCTATTGGTTTCAGTGGAAAGACAGTCAAAGCACAATTACAAGCGCTAGAATGGGCGGACGTTATGATGATTGAGTACAGCCTACAAAATCAATCAAACGAACCTGTAATAGTTGAAGCAAGAGGTAAAAGTAAAAAAATTCTTCTTAAAAAAGTTTTGCAGAGCGGTCACCTGGCAGCGAAGGATGCCCTTGATTTTATTAGAAAAAAAACACCTCGCGATGGAAATTTTTGCACGGTGCTTGGAAGTTCGTCTCTTGAACGCATGAAAGAAAATTACGATTTGTTTACTGCTTTGGAATCTTAATCAACATTCCGACTTTTAATCGATTTGGTTCCGCCTGTGGGTTTGCTCTTAGAAGCAATAAATATTTGTTTCGATTATTGTAGTACTTTTCCGCAATCGAACTAAACGTATCACCTGATTCGACTATATGAACGGCATCGCTAATCGCACCCTCTAGAGTAATAACTGAAAGTACATTGCTGCTAGCTACTTTAGATTCTTCAAACGGTAGGCGAAGCACTCGTCCAGCACGAATTCGGCTAGGATCATCAATATTATTAAGCGATGCAATGGCGCTCCATTTCAGAGAGCTGCCGAGCTCTCGTTTTGCAATCTCACTAAGTGTTTCGCCATCAAGGACAGTAACAAGCCGGTGCTTTTTTACCTCAACTTCAACTGGTTTTGGCTCTGTAACAACAACGGTAGATTCGAGGGAAGGTGAAACCGATACTTCTGGATTAATAGGGATTAACTCCATTGGAACATCAATCTTCTCATTAACATTAAGCTCGACCGCTGGCATTGGTATCCCCATAGCAATAAGTTTTTCAGCTGGGTCACCGCCAAACATCGAGGGTCGCTGTGCAGGCAAATCTACCAAGCCAGTGTCAATAGATGCAGGCGGTGTTGCACCGTAATACACAACGAGAGCTGCAAGTAGTAAGACACATATTGATACAACTGCTTTTGATGTTCCAGACATAAAGAGGCCCTCCTTGGCTCCTATATAAGAATCGGCTAAAGAGTATATTTTTCTTGAAACATGGGAGAAAAACCACGTTTTTGCTAAAGATTTACAGCGCGCTAAGAATCTTCTGCAGTGCGTTTTGGGGAACGGCCTTTAAAGACTAGAGGCGCAGCGATTGCAACAGAGCTATATGTACCAACCAAAATTCCAATCAAAAGTGCAAATGCAAATGGTCTAATGCCACCGCCGCCAGCTAGATATATGATGAGCACAGCAATCAGTGTAGTTACAGAGGTAAGAACCGTCCGACTGACTGTCTGATTGATAGAATTATTCACTATTTCCTGAGTAGGCAATGGTCTCTTACCGCGATTTTCACGAATACGGTCGAGTATGAC
>CAJWSE010000087.1 GCA_913046275.1 uncultured Phycisphaerae bacterium
TGCTCGAGAGGTGTCAGGTGCGAAAGAAATTGCAGATTTTCTTGATCCAAAGTTGAAACTACTTGAAGATCCAAAGGATCTGCCTGGCGCATCTGAAGCCGCCAAATTGCTTGCAGAGTCTATCCGAGAAGGTAAGAAGGTTCTTATTTTTGGCGATTACGATGCAGACGGCATTACAGCTTCTGCAGTTCTTTACCACATTATTAGAGTCGCGACGGGCCAAGAGGGGCCTTCTATTTACATACCGGATCGTTTTGATGAGGGCTACGGTATTCAGGTTGCAGCCATTGAAAAATTTGCTGATCAAGGGATTGACCTTGTTGTATCTGTAGATTGTGGGATTACGGCAATCGATGCAGCAAATAGAGCGAAAGAACTCGGTATTCAACTAATTGTGACGGATCATCACAAGCCAATTAAGGATGGAACTCTGCCTGATTGCGCAGCCATAGTTCATCCTGGGCTAATTGAAAAACCGTCTACGCTCTTTGCAGGAGTTGGCGTTGCCTATCAGTTGGCTTGGGCATTTGCTAGGGCTTGGTCTGGCGCTGAGTCAGTTACTCAAGAACTCAGCAAGGAATTGCTTGCGCTTCTTCCACTTGTTGCCATTGGGACAGTTGCAGATATGGTCCCACTTGTGGGGGGTAATCGGATTATCACTCGGTGGGGCTTGCAGCTCTTGCCATCCACTGAATATCCAGGTCTTCGCGCAATTATGGCTGAACTGGATACGCCAACTAAAAAGCTTAACGCTGCGCATATAAGTTTTGGTATTGCGCCATTGCTTAATGCTGCAGGGCGTCTTTCTGGTGCAGCGAAAGCTGTTGATCTACTTACGCATCTTGAGGGGACAGTTGCAAAGGGAGCAGCAAGTGAATTAGTGAAAGTAAACAAGAGACGGCAGGTGATTCAAAAATCAATTATTGAGGAAGCACTTAAACAAATTGAAACTCAGCAACTCAGTGAACAGCCTATTATCATTTTGAGCAATGATGAATGGCAACGAGGAGTAGTAGGGGTTGCTGCAGGAAAGTGCATCGAATCACACTACAGGCCGACAATATTACTTTCAGGCGATGGGGATGAACTCGTTGGTTCAGCACGTAGTATTAAAGGCTTCTCTATCTTTGATGCACTCTGCGCCTGTGATGAGCATCTGATTAAATTTGGCGGTCATGATATGGCTGCTGGCTTAACATTGAAGCGTCGCTCCTTCGCAGGCTTTGTTGCGGCAATGACCGAGTATGCTGCAGAGAATATTGAGCCAGATCAACTTATACAATCAGTTATGCCAGATGTTATTGCAGAAATACACGAAGTTACGAATACGGTTGCTGTAGAAATTGAAAAAATGGGGCCTTTTGGTATTGCTAACCGTGCGCCAGTTTTGCAAATTATGAATGTGCAACTTAACGATGTCAAGGTTATGGGTGGTGGTGGCACTCATTTGTCGTTTAAGATTGGTCCGCAACGTATTCGATGCGTCTGGTGGAATCAAGGCGCACATATTGAAAAGTTGAGTAATGGTACACGCGCTAACGTAATTGGGAAGCTAAAAGTAAATGAGTTTAGAGGTCGACGCACGGCTGAACTTGACATTATTGATGCTCAACTACCAGGCGCTTAACTCTCCTACAATTGGTTCTACAAGATCTTTGAGTGTTACTATCCCTAATGGTTGTTTCCCAGAATGTGCAACAACCCCGATAGATTTACCGCTTTCACGAAGCTGATGCAACGCGTCCTGCACTTTTGTATCTGGTGAAATGTTGAGTGGCTCAAGCAATAAGATGTTTGTTGGCATCTCTGGCTCAAGCAGCGCGCGTAAAACAGGAAGTATGCCTTCCACTCTACCATTGCGGTTAAGTACAGGGATCCTTGTGTATTTGGTTCCACATAAGGTCTTTGCTCTTCGCTGCAGCGACATAGTTTCGTCAATGCATGAAACTCTTGCCCATGGCGTCATTTTACTTTTCACTGTAAGCGACTGCATAGTGAGAACACGATCCGCAAGTGTAATTTGTTCATCACTTAACACGCCGCCATCAAGGCCTTCTTTAAAGAGTAGCCCAAAGCGTCTACGTGGCGTTGGCTCTAGTGTTGATTCTTTGCCCAAAATAGTTTGCGCGATTCTTCCAATTGTAGAAACAACTGGGACAATGCCGGTCCATCGAAGTACTTGATCCGAGATGCTCAAAGTAGTACTGCATCGATAAGTCCAAGAGTCGGTACGCGTACGAAATAAGTCTTTTGGTAATACCTCGCCAAAAATAAATAAGAGCGGGATCATCACGAGTGCATTTAAGAGAATAGAGATCCAAGGCCCGAGTGATGCTTCCTCAAGCAATCGGGCCGCGCCATAGCTAGCAACATAATTTGCGACGTTGTTGCAAATTAATAAAACAGCAAGCATTCTTGTTGGATTTTCAATTAATCTTTGCAGACGTTTTGCAGAACGTTGTTTCGAAGTTGCGCGTACATGCAATCGAATTTGGTTGATTGTGTAGAGCCCAGTCTCAAGGCCAGAATATATCGCGCTCAGTGCAATACCAACAAGTAAAATCGTAATGGCAATAGGGATATCAGCCATGATATTTATCCGAATTTCCTATAGCGACGATGACTTTTGAGACTTGATATTCTTTCATGGAATCAACCGCAATTGAGATATTTCCAAGTAATATGCTGTCACCAACTCTTGGGATTCTGCCAAGCTTGGCAGCAATAAGTCCGCCCATTGTTGCCGCTGGACAGTTTTCTATCAAGAGACCAGTTGCAGCAGCCCATGATCGCACACCTGTATTTGCATCAATTAACCACTGGTCGTTTTGAAGTTGTTTTGGTTCCTCAATTTGCATATTAGGGTTGTCGCCAATTTCACCGATTAATTCTTCCAGAACATCTTCGAGCGTTACAAGCCCAGCTGTACCGCCAAATTCATCAACAACAATTGCAAGGCGTGTTTTTGTTTCACGGAATCGGTTGAGTAATTGATCGAGTGTAGCAACTTGAGGTATGAATTGAGGCTTAGTCATACTTGTTTGCATTAGTGACGTGCCTAGGGCAAGTCGTTGTAAGTATCGTTTTGTGTGCAACATACCTATAATTTCATCTAGGTTCTCTCGATAGATGGGAAGTTGCGTCAAGTTCGTTTCAGCGATAATCATTTTAATATCGTTTTCTAATGCTGTTGTAGGAGCGGCAACCATTTTAACGCGAGGTGTCATTACTTCGCGGACACGAATTCTAATTAACTCAACAACCTCAAATAATGTTTGCTGTTCAGTTTGATTGATCACACCTTCTTTGGAGGAAAGAGCAACAAGTGTTGCAAGTTCTTCAGCATTTAAAGGTTCTGGTGCTTTGCCTCCAATTAGTCTTGATAGTGGCTTAATAATCAAAACATCTACAAGAGAACGAAAAGGGGTAATAGTTCTATGAAGTAGCTTCAATGCCGGGGAAAGTAGCGATGCTGTTCCGATTGGCCTCGCTGCCGCAGTCATTTTTGGCAGTACTTCTCCAAAAATGATAATTGCAAAAAGAGTGCCGACCGCAACTGCAATTTCAATTCCAATATTGCCTTTCAAATTTAAGATGAGCACTGAACCTACAATGAAATACAGTACGTTCGCAGTCATATTGCCAATCAGAATAGTAATTAATACATTACGACGATGCTTAACAAGATACAGCGCAGCATTTGCAGGGGGAGTTTTGCGTTGTCTGAGTTCCACAATTTGTGCTTGCGAAAGTCGAAAGAAAGCGGTTTCGCTAGAACTAAAGAAAGCGCTTAGACATAACAAGGGCAGTAATGAAATCAGCAAAGCGATATCAATACTCGACCATTCAGATTGTGCAAGATAATTACTCATTGTTGTGTGGCCATTTCGCAGACAGAACGTTCAACTCGCTCCATAAACGTTTTGGAGGAATCGTCCTCTTGGAAGTGTACAGGTTTCCCGAATGAAACCAAGACTTTTCCGGGCTTTGGAATGTAGGTGGCTTCTGGAAGTACGTTTAAGCCACCTTCTACGCAAACCGGTACAACAGGTCGTCCACTTTTTTTTGCAAGTATCGCAAGTCCGCCTTTAAAAGAACCAATCTTGCCTGTTCGGCTTCGGGTTCCCTCAGGATAGATTACTATGGACCAATTTCTCTCTAAAAGTGATTGCATCGTTCTAATTGAAGATAAGGGTGACTTTATTCGTTCAATTCCAAAAGCATGCCAAATCGATGCAACCAGTAACTGAATAAGCCTTTTTTTTATAGAAGTTCCAGTCGCATCAGCAAAATGATCGAATGCTGCCGCTACCGCGGTTCTGTCACGAATCTTTTTTGGAAGAACATCAAGGATGACATGCGTGTCAATGTGACTTTGGTGATTTGAAGCAAAGAGCACAGGCGTATTAATGATGTCCAATGATGCGCTGTTCTTGGACTCCCATTTTACTCTTCGAATCCACTTTATAAATTTCAAGGCAGTTAATAGAACGCAACGACAAACATATACCGAAGGGCGTTTAAATTGGCTTAAAATTTCGTCCGCGTTTGGCGGCGTTTTACTCGTTTTGGCTTCTAGGAATTTCATTGGCATGTGCGAGTACTTTTTCAAATGCTGCTGCATACTGGTCAAGCAATTCAATATCTGCTGAAGGGAAAGCTGGTAATTTTAACAAGGAACCATTGCCTTGCGCCGTGTTTGGCAAATCCTCAGGGTCATACAAGTGAATTGGGTTTTCGGTAGTTGCTGGGAGGCGTGCAATTTTAGACCATACATGATTTGTAAAAACAGGTTGTTGGTGAAGAAGAGGGTAGCGGGGAGCGTCAACTAGTGCGCCTTCTGCCTGAAGAGCTTTAGCGAAATCTTTAATTGGTAGTCCTGTTTTGGTTTCGTCGTAGCGAACAAGAAATTCGAAATACACTCGTTCGACACCATTTGGTGACAAAAAAGTTTCAATACCAAGAGCTTGGAGTTTGTTAGAGAGATATACACAATTTTTATTGCGCCTCT
>CAJWSE010000088.1 GCA_913046275.1 uncultured Phycisphaerae bacterium
ACGTAAATCATCGCCTGCGGAATATTGCCTGTAATCTGCAAATTCAACGCTAGAACCTCGCCGTTTACTCTTGCGTTCACCTTGTATCTTACCTGAGAAAATTTTACGTGCGACAATATCTATTTTGTCCAATGAAGACATTAAGTTTGAACCAAGCAAATCATCGACTTTAGCTGGTCGATTGTGAACGGTTTTTCCAAAATTAGACATCGCGATCTCCTGAGACATAAGCAGGAGTTGAATTAATTATCCGCTGAATGATCGCACCTGACTCTATACCGCCTGCTTCTGCTTCAAATGTACGCACAATTCTATGCTGTAAAGCTGGAACAGCGACAGCTGCAACATCTTTATGTGAAACAGCATAGCGCCCATCAACAACTGCTGCTACTTTTGCACAAGCCACTATTGCTTGCGCCGCTCTTGGACTTGCTCCTGTTCTGATTAAATCTGGGACCCAGCTTGGGGCGAATTGGCCATAAGGTTGCATTGCTAAGACTAGACGAGTTACATAATCTTGAACGTGGGAGGCAATGCAAACTCCTTTAAGAAAGCTCTGTGCTTGTAACAAAAATTCTTTATTTAGCACTGTAGACGGCTGTTGATTTTCAGATGATGTTGTAGCTTCTAAGATAAGATTAAGATCTTCTCTTGATGAATACCCAACATCAATCTTGAGCAAAAATCTATCCAATTGCGCTTCCGGTAATGGATATGTTCCTTCTTGTTCGATAGGGTTTTGAGTAGCCAGTACAAAAAATGGTTCAGGAAGGCGATACGTTTTTCCATCCAAAGATACCGAATGCTCTTGCATTGACTCAAGAAGTGCAGACTGACATTTTGGCGTCGCCCGATTAATCTCATCAACTAAAATAAGATTATGAAAAACTGGACCCTGGCGAAAATTAAATGAACGAGCATGCGTTCGCTCATCTACATCAACAACTGTAGTTCCAACAATATCCGCTGGCATCAGGTCTGCTGTACATTGTATTCTACTAGTACTAAGTTCTAGCACATCGCCAAGCGTACGAACCAATAAAGTTTTTCCCAATCCTGGTGCACCCTCAAGAAGAACATGCCCACCTGCAAAAATTGAGACGAGCGTAATATCAACAACCCGTTGATGACCAATCACTGACTTACTTACTTCTTCTCGAAGTTTCATAAATGATTCTTGTATCACTTTACAGCCAAGCCGGACATCAGTTGCAGAATTAAAAGATCGCGGAAAAGAATGTTCATGAAAATTCAAGATTCGTCCTCCTGATTCTGGCGGTCTCGTTTTTTCTTCAAAAGATGACTTAAATTATCTACTGAAGTTGACTCTTGCTTTGGTGCTACTTTTTTCTCAACTTTTTGCTGAGACTCTTTTTCTTCTGAGGATTGATTTGAAAAAGTTTCATTTTGGATTGATTTTTGAGATTGCACTTTGCGATATGCATCAACTGAACTTGAAGAAATCGCGTCTGCAGGAGCCAGCAATGATTGAAAACTTGTTGTATCTATCCATAAGCGCCTTATTGCTACATCAAGCAGAAGCAGACTAGCCGCAATGATTGCAAGCAAATCCCACATCGATGTTGGGCTACTAGGCTGCACTAATGTCTCTTTGTCAAAAAGATTAACAAAACCAACATCATCGAACGATAACACTCGGCCGCCTGTTTGCAAAGCAATTTCATTCAATAGTGATGCATTGTGCACTGTTGAACCATATTCTCGTGCATAGGGGACTGAAATTGCTGTAGGCAATCTTCCCGAAATTTCACCATCAGCATCTTGAAATACTATATTTACAAGCCAAGCGCCAGTATCAATTGCATTAAACTCTGCTCGATACGAACCCGGACCTATCTGCTGCAAATTAATTGGCTTAGAGTCACCTGATGGATCTACAACGACTGCTTTTGCTTGCATGAAATTCACATGCTCTTTGTTTGCGTTAACAGCATCAAGTTGTACAACCCCTCTTCCATTCTCAACAAATGAACGGACTGTCATATTCGGCGATGTGGAACCACGCATACTCCATCGAACGCACCCCTCCCAAAATTCGGGGAACTCTGACCATGTGGGCCATTGAGTCGCCCACCTCGTGCCTAAATCTGTAGTCAGGGCAATTGATTTACCCAGACCATAGTGCCACCAGGCTAACAATGGATCATCGCCTTCATTCACTGGAATTACCCAAGGTGTTTTTGCAAAACCATCTTTAGTGCCCGCAACAACATAGCCACCAATTTGTGGAGTTGCAACAATTGCTTGCACAGGCCCAATCATGCTCGGTTTAATTGCAACATCCCAATTTGAACCTTCTTGTATAAGTGATCTTGAGTTCAATTGAGCTTCTTTGATGAAAATGCTTGGCAACGCATTTGGGTCATTCACCATATAAAATCGTCCGCCAGTTACTGTCGCGATGCCTTGCATCTTATTCCTATCAGAAGCAGAACCATGACCCCCAACCATTACCGTCGAAACTGTAACTCCAGTTAATTGAAACTGAGCAAGTAATTCCTGTGATGGTCCTATTGGATCCCCATCACTAATGATAATGACGTGGCGCTGCGAGGCATCAAGACCAACAAGACCATCGAGTGCCAACTCCATTGGTGAGCTAAAGTCTTGCATATCACCGTAGACCAAACTTTTAATTGCATCTAATGCCTCACTTTTATCTCCTGCAAGCTGCATTGGCAAAGTCCAGCCCGAATTATTCATTGTGTCAGCACCGCCATTCCAATCATATTCAATAATACCGACATAATCTAGCTCACTTAAAGACTCGACTGCCGCTTCAGCCATACGTTGGCCCCAGTAGTTTCCTTCTGGCATTTCACATGAATGCATAATCAGTGCAAGTCCGCCTCGTGGCAACTCTCTAGATTGAGGAGGTTCACACTTGATGGGCATTGCTTGTTCAAGCAATGAGCCAATCCAACCCCCTGCACCAAATGAATTCGGTCCACCTACGCAAACAAGCCCACCTCCCAAATCATGGACGAACGAATGCAAGTGTTTTTCCTGCAAATCATCAATTGACCAACGCGGTATATCTACCAAAATAATCGAATCAAAAATGGATAATCCGATGCTATCTCGTGGGATCTCTGAAGGAGAGCATGTTTGGATATTAACACCTGCCGAAGCAAGAATCTCCACGAGATGCTTAGTGTTGAATTCATTTTGCGTGACAAGTAAAGTCACCCCTCCTTCGGATACAAATGAAACTGCCAATCCCGTGTTATTTTCGATCACGGTATCTGTTCCTGTTTGAGGCACCCACATCGCTTCAAATTTTTGAGGACCGCCATTTTGAATAGGTATGTCATACTTCACCGCGGTGACACCTGCAGGCAATGTCATGACCGCTGCGTTCCCGACTGTAGTAGGTGAAATATCAAGTTCAATTCCATTTTGCAGTAGATGCAATTCCCCCCGCGCTTCAGTCAAACTTCTCAATACAATTCGAACTGGAATAGATTGACCACTTCTTGCTTGTGAAGGCGCGACAACTTGTTGAATTAACACTTCATGTTCATGCTCATACATCAATGGCAAGACATCAATAGGAATTCCATTTGCCTTAGCTTGCTTACTAATTGATTTTATCTGACCGTCAGTTTCATTGCCATCAGAAATTAGGAGAATCCTAGAGGCCGTATCTCTAGGAAACAAAGCCATCGCCATCTGAACACCCTTGGCGATATTTGTCGCACTACCATCTGGATCATTCGGCGGTAGTTCAAAAAGTGACGTCTGGCTTGGCATTGAACCAATAACTGATTCGCGACCAATACCAATAACTGCAAACCGGTCATCATCTCCACGTTGGCTTGGCGATGTCCACTCTTCTAAAACCTGAATGCTTCGTTTTTCCAATGCTCTTGGTACAGATCGACTTTGGTCAAGGACTGCGATAACAGTAACGCCATTGCCACGCTCTTCCCAGATAGGCCTTGCGATTGCAACGGCCAGTGACATTACTACTAAGCATCGTACCAGTGTTGAAGCTACAGCTCTCCCACGACTACCTTTAGCCTTTAGCCCGCTCCATGCAAGGGTGACAATTGGGATAATTAGTACAATTAAAATTAGCCAACCTGGGCGGTCAAACTGGATAGGAAGTTCCATTACTGCGCCATCATATCGGGCAACACTTGAAGACGGTTGTTTCCTGTGTCAGCAACTACAATTCCTTTACCGATTTTGGCAACCCCCCAGGGTGTTTGGAAAAAGCCCAATTCATTGCCTGCACTACCAAAGGTCTTCAAAAAGTCACCCTGCAAAGAAAACGATTGCAATCGATTATTTCCATACTCACAGATGACTAAATTGTTATTAGTATCGATCATAATTCCATATGGGTAGAGTAATTGTTTTTCTTTTCTACCCACTTCCCCAATAGTTGATAGAAAATCGCCCCTTGAATTGAGAATGACAACACGGTGGTTCCCCGAATCTGCAACATAGAGATTACCCGTTTTATGATCAACGGCTATGGACTGCGGACGCTTAAAGCCTAAATTATCGCTGCCGTGATGCCCAAAAGAATATTGGAATTCGCCTGATCTATTGAAAACACTAATTCGGTCATTACCACCATATTCAGAAACATACACTTCGCCATTATTCCCAAATGCGATATCAGTTGTATACAAAAACTCACCATCACCTTTCCCATACGAACCAAACGAAAGCACTTCCTCGCCATTTTGATTAAGAACAAGAATGCGATATTGATGCGTATCAGCAATCCAAATTAGACCTGATTGATCAACAGAAACACCCGTTGGATAGCCAGTTCCTGATAAATCTAAAGTCCAAGAAGATAAAAAAGTACCCTCATG
>CAJWSE010000089.1 GCA_913046275.1 uncultured Phycisphaerae bacterium
AAGAATAGGGTGTCCAATTTCATTCAAATGAACTCGCAATTGGTGAGAGCGACCAGTTGTTGGCTTTAGGCGTAAACGAGTCGCATTGACTAGGCGCTTATTAACTTCCCATTTTGTGAAGCATGGTTTACCGTGAGTAAAATCTACACACTGTTTTGGTGGATTCTGCATATCTTTACGAATTGGAATCTCGATTTGGCCTTCATCACAATCAATAACACCTCCAACAATAGCTACATATTCCTTATGAACCATCCGCTCCTGAAACTGGATACTTAATGCCCTATGAGTATCTGCATCTCTTGCCATTACTATAACGCCAGAAGTATCCATATCCAAACGGTGAACAATTCTGGCTCCCTCAATTGCAGAAGCTACTCGAAGAGCCAGGCAATCCATTTTTGTAGGACCAATCCCTTTTACGCTCAATAAGCCCGATGGCTTATTAAGCACGACAAGATAATCATCATGATAAAGAACAGGTATTTCATGCGGCAAATACTCTGGTGTCGTATGATGGGCAGTTCGATTATTCAAGGAGAAATCCAATGGTACTACATTGTATAACACTGCTGCTGTCATTAGTTAATTTTGCTGAGCCTCTACACCAAAACGAAGTTAATTCAATTGGTGAACCTGTGTTGCTCACCGATCCCGCATTCTTTTTAAAAGCCGGTGAATCATATTTTGACCCTGCGACGAAACGTGTTATTTTTCAAGCTATAGAACATCCTCAAGAGGGCGAAAAGCCTGCCGAAGACTACGGTATGTACTTAGGCGATCTTACATTCGATGAAAATAATGCCATCACAGGTCTTGCCAATGTTGAACGGCTAAGCACATCTGGATCAGCAAATACCTGCGGATGGTTTCACCCAAATGATGTTTCCACTGTAATGTTTGCAACAACAATGACACCTCTTGTAGACAGCGATATCCCTGGCTATCAAAGAGACTCTGGTCGTTATCGCTGGGCATTCCCGCCCAAGATGAATATTGTCGCACTTGATTTAAACACAAAAGAATTTATGCCGCTTGTCACGAATAATGAACACTATCTGGCTGAGGGTTCCTGGAGCCAGGATGGCAGACATATTTTATATTGTTCACTCGAATCGGGTGCTGGTGACATTTACATTACCGATTTACAAACTGGCGTGTCTCGCTTAATTGTTGGTGGCGCAGGCTACGATGGTGGACCATTCTTTTCACCTGATGGAAAGCGAATCGTATATCGATCCGATAGGCGCGGCAATGATTTGCTCCAATTGTACATTGCAGAACTAAAGTTTGATGACTTCGGCTCAATCGTTGGCATCAAAAAAGAGTACCAATTAACAGATAACGCCCATGTAAATTGGGGTCCATTCTGGCATCCAAACAATCGCTTTCTTATATATGCCACCAGTGAAGTAAGTCACATGAACTATGAATTATTCATTTGTGATGCAGACAGTGGCGCAAGTGATGGTACCACTCGTTATGGAATTCGAAAAAGAAGAGTGACTCACGCAGATGGCTTCGACGGATTGCCCGTCTTTGATCGCAGTGGTAAATGGCTTATGTGGACGAGCAAACGTGAAACAGGTACAAGTCAACTTTGGGTAGCTCCATTCTTGTTTGATTTAGAAGCCGGTCCTTATGAGCAAATCTATTGATGAACTTAATATTGCCTATTCTAATTTCAGGGTTTTTCTGCATTCTCAACGGCTGCAAAACACAAACTGTTGAATACCGTCAAAGACCAAGTTGGCATGCAGCTCTCTCAAGCTCTGCGCCAACCGATTACATTAAAGAAGATGGCACAATGGTTACATTTGTGATTGACGACAGAAGAATGACGGAGGGTGTAAAAGATTATCTCGACACACTGGTCCTTGAAGAACGCGATAAACTAACCGGCGATTTGACACTACGCGCAGTTTTTCCGGACCACATGATTGCCCACACATTGAGGTGTCTGCGTGATAAAAATTGGGACTTACTCTATAAGCAGCTTATTTCTATACCGATGCGACATTACTATGAATCCACTAAAAACGGGAAACAAGAATTTGAATCTTTTTTTAATGAAAATCGCCGAGAAATTGCGCGGACTTTTCAAAGAATGAATGGCGGTAGCAGTTCCGGTGATATTGTTATTACAGAACAAGGAAATGAGACCGTGTACACCCTGAGCTCTAGAATTGCTGTTGATTACAAGTTTCGAATAGTCTCATTTTTACGAGAAGGTGAATACCTGAAACTACATTCTATTCAATGATTTGCTTACATCCTGTCTGAATAAAGTCAAACAAGCAGTATGTCCATGTAAAAAAGATTCTCCACCAATCGGCCCAATTTCACCTGCCGCAAAATAGCCTGCAATGGGTACTTCGCCAATTCTATCTCTGATGATGGTAAGGTCGTGATCATCTTGATGAAACAAATTACGGCCCCGACCATTACATGTAACAAGCAATCCGGCAAATGGCATCGTGTCTAACTGTTGCGCGTCGAGGAGCAGCTGCAAATCTTCAACAGCAGTCTGGGCATCGCGGACATGAAACTGGACCGTTTTTCCTAACCGATACATTTCACTAGCGGCGATCCCTTTGCGTTTTTTATCAATACCCAGAACAGACCGAACAAGGAAATCGCCTCTTCCAAAATGGCTTTTATGTTCATCAATAACACCGCCAAGTAAAAGACCCCCTTCAAGTAATTTACGTTCGTGTGGTGTAGCGTTCTTTGCAAGTTCGTGGAGTACGTCGACAGCGGGCTTTCCTCCGAGTTCAAGCACAACATTACCATCAACTTTTGTCACTCTTAAATGCGAACCAATTGGCCGACAACCTTGGCTCACAATGCAATCAATATTTATGTCCCCAGACATAGTTAGCCCTATTCCACCAGTCTTCATTAAAGTGTCATTCAAAATCAGACGGTTATATCTCGCTTGTGAGGCTCCAGAAGCCATACCTCCAATAATTGGTAATGGCAATCCTGTCCCCCTACAATGAGTGAGCGCCGGCAATAAGCGCGTTATAGGCACAGAAAAAGGGTCTCCTACAAAGAAATTTGCTTTCGTATCATCCTGCAGCCCAATCCATTGAGGAATTCGTTCTGGAGCCGAAAGTGGCAATGGCTTTTCAGGCGTGGTGGTCCAAGCTGTCAAATCAACGCCAGGTAAATACATCGCTATTGCAGAAAAACCCGCTACACCTTCGAGTTCTAAATCACAGCCAACAACAGATTCCGCCGTTGCACCGATGATAATTTTCGGATTGAGCGTTTGCCTTATATCTGCAATCGCTTCAGCAAATGATTCTCGATGGTGAAAACTCGCAAAGATGAAAACTACATCTGTTGGACCAGCCATTGCTTTTTCAAGCAATGCAGCAACTTCAATACCCGCTGTTCGAGTATCAAGATGTTCGCTAATTGCAGCAGAACTACGCAATGATTTTACACTGCGACAGTCATAGCACTGACTGCATCTTTAGTACGATTTAGTAATTCATCCGCCTCAGCGATTGTCATAATCAATGGCAATCTAAATCGAACTGAACGCACGCCACATGGAAGTGCAATCACACCCGCTTTCATAAATGAGCCGAGCATCGCAGCTCGATGCTCTGGAGTGGGAAGTGAAAATGCAATCAATGAACCCTTGCCTCGAACATTTGTAAACGCGCCACTATCTTTTGCAATTGCTCGCAATCCAGCCACCACATGGTTACCCACTTGCATGACTAGTTCTTCGACATTATCGCGTTCAATAATTTTGATAAATTGAGTACAGCGAATCATATCAACAAGATTGCCGCCCCAGGTTGAATTAATTCGACTAGATTTTTCAAAGACATTGTCAACAACTTCATCTACACGTCGATTTGCATAAATACCACAAGTTTGCGTTTTCTTACCAAAACTAACAATGTCGGGGCGAACGGTCGTGTGCTGCCAAAACCACGGTTTCCCTGAACCGTAAAAACCTGTCTGAACTTCATCGAAAATGAGTAATGCTTCGCGCTCATCAGCGTATTGCCTCAATTTCTCTAAGAATTCATTTCTAAAGTGATTGTCTCCACCTTCACCCTGCATGGGTTCAATTACAATCGCGGCAATTCGATTGGAGTGCTCCTCGAAGGCGCGCTCAATTTCAGCGCAAGCTTGCGCTTCAGCTGCTTCAATATCATTGATTATGTTGCCATCATTATCAAATTCGCAGAATGGATTCGTAACCCGAGGCCAGTTAAACTTTGGGAAAAGACCAACTTTATCAGGTAATGTATTTGTCAAACTCATTGTGTACCCGCTTCGCCCATGAAATGCTTGATTGAAGTGCAACACAACAAGATCATTCACATTCTCATCGAAATTTGTCCTTCCAAGTTTCCGAGCCTTCCAATCAAAGGCCGTTTTCAATGCGTTTTCAACTGCAAGCGAACCACCAGATACCCAAAAGTGATGAGGATAATCTTCGGGAGTCACTTTGGATCCAAAAGCCTCAACAAATTCTGCAAGCTCAGTCGTATAAAGGTCTGAGTTAGCAATTTTGTTTCGAGATGCTTTTAAAATTTCTTCGTTAAATGGACCTTCCATTAAATCTGGGTGATTAAATCCTAAAGGCCATGAAGCGAAGCAAGTAAAAGCGTCTAAATAGTCGTTCCCACTTGCAGAATCATGAATCCACACACCATGCGATTTTTCTAGGTCAACAACAAGGTCGTACCCATCAACGAGTTGGAATCTGCTAAGAATCGAGTGAACATCTTGGGGGGAAACGGACATAATGAAGCCTTTCTTTATAAAAAAAACAAAACAAGCGCTTAACGCTGTAATCGATCTATGATA
>CAJWSE010000090.1 GCA_913046275.1 uncultured Phycisphaerae bacterium
CTGGTATTCATACAATTGCCTTTGAGGGACGAGACATTCAAATGGCAGTAAATACGTTACAAAAAGAATCGATTATTGCACCTCAAGACTCAATTTCTGTCGGCGCAAAATTAATAACGAGTATTAGCGCAGGTGGTTCATCCTTTATACAACTGTGGCCTTTCGCCTTGGGCGCTGTTCTTGTTGTGCTCTTGGCTGAATGGTGGGTCTATCAACGAAAAACCTCGGCACCGTCGCTGAAAATGTGGACCGCAAAAAGTCAGCGTGGTGGTGTTGTATGAATTTTCAAGGTAAAAACGTAACTGTAATGGGGCTAGGCCGCTTGGTGGTGGCAGTAGTGTGACAAAATGGCTTCTTCAGCAGGGTGCTCACGTACTACTTACAGATCTTGAAAATGAACAAGAGCTTCGATTGGAACTGCAGCAGATTGGTGCTCATCAAAATCTGCAACTTGTTTTAGGAGAACATCGAATCGACGATTTTACACATGCTGATTTTATTGTTGCAAATCCTGCTGTAAAAATACCCTGGGAGAATGAGTTTTTAAATGCAGCGTTTGATTCTGGAGTGACCGTAACTACAGAAATAGAATTGACTATTTCAGCACTACATCATGAACAAATTATTGGTGTAACGGGATCGTCGGGTAAATCTACAACGGCAACGATGATTTTTGAAGCGCTCCGTTCCGGGGGAAAACGCGTTCATCTTGGGGGGAATATTGGGGGTTCACTGCTCAATTCAATAGATATTATTCAATCAGATGATTTTGTCGTTCTTGAATTGAGCAGTGCGATGCTGTGGTGGTTGAACCGTACAAATCAATGGTCTCCTCATATCGCAGTGTTGACAACTATCGAACCGAATCATTTGGATTGGCATGTTACAGAAGAGGAATACATTCGATGTAAACGATTAATTTTCGATTCGCAATCAGCGGATGATGTTTCAATCACTCAAGATATCGACTCTACATTTTTAAATTTGCAAGTTCTTGGTAAGCATAATCAAAGAAATGCAGCGACTGCATTTTTAGTAGCTATGGAGTTGGGTGTTGATGCAAAACTTGCAAGAAAAGGAATTGAAGATTTCTGTGGATTACCTCATCGTCTTCAAAAGGTTGGCAAGCAGTTTTATAACGATTCAAAATCAACAACACCAATAGCAACGAAACTTGCGATTGACTCGTTTCCAGATGCAAGTAAGATTCATATTATTGTGGGTGGATATGATAAGCAGGTAGATTTGCAATTGCTCGCAGATCAGTCCACTCGAGTGGCGTCAATGCATGCAATTGGTGCTACAGCAAAGAAGATTTGTCGACTTGCGCCAGTGGATTCAGTGCAGGTGCATCCGAATTTGTCACAAGCAGTGCAAGCAATATTGCGAATTCTAAAAAAAGACGAATTTCTAGTTTTAAGTCCTGGATGTGCAAGCTGGGATCAATACGTAAACTATGAAGAACGTGGGCAGCAGTTCTGTGAGCTCATTACGATGTGATCATTGATCCAGTTAATTCTGTAATAGAATTGCAGCCTTGCTTGCTTGCCCAGTGATGCAGTTTTTTTGCGACCTTCGGAGCTATGGAAGGATTAATGAATGATGCAGTTCCAATCCCTACAGCCGTGGCCCCAGCAAGAATAAACTCCGCGGCATCTTGCCATTTTAATATGCCACCAGTACCAATAATTGGTATGCCTTCTTGCATTGCGATGTCTCGATAAACTTCATGTACAACACGGACAGCGATTGGATGAATCCCCTTGCCGCTGTACCCACCTATGCCTCGAGTGAGTATGGGTTTTTTTGTTTGGACATCGATTGAAAGTGCAGGTACTGTGTTGATGAGGGTAAGTCCAATCGCTCCAGCCTCAATCGATGCGCGTGCGTGCGGTATAAGATTTCCAGGTGCTATTGATAGTTTGACTATCATTTCGGTATTCGTTAGAACGGATTTTATTTCACTGAGCAAATTTTCAAGCGCTACTGGGCATGCGCCGAATTCGAGCCCATCTGCAGTGTTTGGACACGAAACATTTATTTCAATTAGTGAGATACCTTTATTTGAGTCCATTGCTTCAGCTACAGCAACATAATCTTCAATGGTATGACCTGCAATTGAACCAATGACAGTAGTGGGTAAAGTAGAGGCGCTGTCTCCATAATCAGAATTAAAAGTATCGACACCATCGTTTGCAAGGCCAATAGCGTTCAGCATACCTGTCGGATGCTCAGCAATTCGAGTTGGTTTATTGCCAATTCTTGGTTTTCGGGTAATTGATTTTGTTGTAATCGCTCCAAGTGTGCTAAGGTTAATAGCATCCCCAATTTCACCCATAACGCCACTTGTTCCAGCTGCGAGAATGACGGGATTACGAAGGGTTGTTCGTCCAAATTGGACCTGCATGTCAGCCATCTAATAGTTATTGTACCTGTGGTGTGATTCTAAGGTGTGGAATGCTGCAGGGAGGGATATTTTGGTATTAGTAACCGGAGTATCGAATAGTCACCTACAATGCCAATATGAATGATTCACAAGACAAAATTGAACGCTTTTCCAATATGGCTGCAGCTGATCCTTTAAACGATATGGCTCATTTTAGCCTTGCATCCGCATATTTTGAAGCTGAAAAGTTTGAGGAGGCAGCAATGAGTTTTAGAGCATGTATTAAACTCACCCCTGAGATGACTCGTGCGATGGAGCTCGGTGGCTCCGCCTTGCTTAAACTTGGTAAGCGGGATGAAGCTAGGGAATTGCTTACTCAAGGGTATGAACAGGCTGCCTCTAAAGGTGAAATGCGGGTAAAGGATGGTATAGAAGCTTCGATGAAATCAGCCGGTTTCGAACTGCCTTCAATTGAGGCTATTGAAGTTGCAGCAGAAGGTAAGCGCATGGAAGTTCAACCTTTGCCAGGCGAAATTGGTAAATGGATTCTTGAGAACGTCGACGAGGCAAATTGGAATGATTGGATTGGCCAGGGGACTAAAGTGATTAACGAGTTGCGCCTTGATTTCTCTCGAGAAGAGGATCAAAAATCGTATGAAGATTATATGATTGAATTTTTAGGCATACCATCAGAAATAGTGGAGCAAGATCGCAAAGGGAGCTCGGAGTGAGAGATACTATTGAAAATTTAGATATAACATCTGAAATGGCGAATCCGCAAAAAAGCGGAATGGCAGTTGCATCGCTTATCTGTTCTCTCATAATTTGTTGTCCACTTACTACAGTAGTAGGCCCAGTGTTAGGCCTTATTGCTTTATTTCGTTTTAAAAAACACGAATATTTAACAGGTAAGGGCTACGCAATAAGCGGGATTATCATTGGTGTAATCGCAACGATCTTCTGGATTGTCGCTAGCGTGATTGTTGGTGGCTTGGCGACTGAATTTTTGGAAGAGACAAAACAAGTGTCAACGGAATCAATTCGATCAGCCTATGATGGTGATTACGAAAAATTCCGTTCTTATTTAACAAAAGATGCCTCGCATGCAACTGATGCAGAGATTGAAGATTTTGTAGGTATTCTTCAAGAAAGGCATGGAAAATTTGACAATGCTTTTTTGAATTTGGAGGCTCAATATCAAAAGCCTTCAGCAAGCGATTCAGTAGATCCCATCCCAATTAGATTTATTTTTGCAACGAGTGATGCAGAGGGATTCATTTGGTTTGCGTTTTCAGGCAATGATAATAATTGGTTTGAAATGCGTATTAACAAGATAGAGATTTTTGGTAATGATAAAGACGATATTGTTTTCCCAAATAGTATGAAAGATTAAAACTTCATGGATTTGATTGCCTGATTTTATGCCCACTAAGCGTATGAACCCATGGGCTATTGTCGCTGCA
This sequence comes from uncultured Phycisphaerae bacterium, assembly GCA_913046275.1. The sequence goes on from CAJWSE010000090.1 coordinate 3,850, forward strand.
CTTTGTGCAGTTGGTCTCTGTCCATTGTTTTCAATAGCTTCAATTTTTGCTGGTTTTAGAGCCCTAGTTGAAATTAAGGCTCGAGAAGATACTCGTGGCGCTCGCCTTGCTTGGGCTTCAATGTTGCTTGGAGGAGTTGTTACAGGTCTTTGGGTCGGCGGGATGGTTTGGTGGAACATGCATGTGCGTTCGATGATTCATAGGGGTCCAATCAGCGCAATGATTGCCGGGCAAAATGGGGATATTCTTGAATTTCAAGAGTTATTCTTAGTCCCAGCAACAGGTGAAGAAGCCGCAAGTTTTTTACAGAAAATGCACGCAAGATACGGTATGCTTGACCGTGGATATCTTGCCCAGGATATCGAAGAATCACCAGTCGATGGGAGCAAGCTTTTTTTAGGCTTGGTACCACTTGAAGCAATATTAGAATACGATCTTGCCTTTGAAAACGATAGAATGGTTGCATTACATGCGAAATATAATTTATTCAATGAGGTTGACGGTGGAAGCAAATTTACGAATCTATTTGAATGGATTCAGATCATTGACGATGGTCAGCCTACTATTGTGTATCCTGAATCAAAAATAGTGAAGGATTCAACTAAAAATGTCGAATGACGCTGTCATTAAAGTTCGAGGCCTTGTTTGTCGTTTTGGCGAACAAACTGTTCTAGATGGAGTCAATCTTGATGTAGAACAGGGTGAAGTCCTTGTGATAATGGGCGGGTCCGGTTCGGGGAAATCAACGCTTTTGCGTCATATGATTGGCACTTTTATTCCAGATGATGGCTTTGTCAAAGTGTTCGATGAAGATCTAGCAATGCTTGATGAAAATGGGATGAATGCTGTTCGAAGGCAATTCGGCATCCTGTTTCAGTCAGGTGCATTATTTAATTCGATGAGTGTTGCGGATAATGTGGCTTTATCGCTAAGAGAGCATACAGATTTAGACCCCGACATCATAGAGTTTATTGTCAAGATTAAA
>CAJWSE010000091.1 GCA_913046275.1 uncultured Phycisphaerae bacterium
CGCGGGCTCAATTAACATGGTCTGGCCGATGCATATGAAACGCTTGTCGACCCTCGGCTAAATTATGAACAGTCCATTGAACTTGCGATGCTTGTTGGCCAAAAACTCGGTTAAAAAGAAAATTCCGGTACAATCCATACCGATGCCAAATGAACTTGAGCAAGTTGTTATTTCCGGTGTGGGTGTTATGTCATGTTTTGGCTCGGGTATTGACCCTCTTTGGGAAGCTATGCTTGAGGGTAGAACTGGTCTAAAACGAATTGAACGATTTGATCCAAGTGGATTCACATCACAGGTAGCTGGCGAATTAGCCGAAGATGCATTCAAAGTTCGCAAAATCGTCCCAAAAAGCCATCGAAAAGCCACGAAAGTCATGTGCCGAGATACTGAGCTTGCTGTTGGCGCTGCCGCTGAAGCAGTACTATCTGCTGGCCTCAAGACAGCCGGAACCAGTGTTGAAGTTCCAACTATTCCTGCGAATCGATTTGGTTGCCATATTGGTGCTGGATTAATCTCTGCTGAGGTCAATGAACTCGCGGCAGCACTCGTTACAAGCAAAAAAGAAGATGGGACATTTGATCTGGCTCACTGGGGTAGTGAAGGCATGCAAAACCTAACTCCACTCTGGCTTTTGAAATATCTTCCCAACATGCTTGCCTGCCACGTTACTATCGTGCACGATTGCCAAGGGCCAAGTAATGCTATTACATGCTGCGAGGCTGCGAGTGCGCTCTCCATTGCTGAATCCCGCAGAGTAATTCAGCGCGGGGATGCAGACGCATGCCTTTCTGGTGGTGCTGAAGACCGAATCAACCCACTTGCACTCTACAGGCAACATTGCACGGGAAGGCTTGCTAATTCTGATGGTAGTGGCGACATGTCATCGTTAGTTCAACCGTTTTCAGACTCTGCTACAGGCACCATTATCGGAGAAGGTGGCGGGATTATGATTGTTGAATCTGCCGAGTCTTGCAAGGCACGAGGTGGTTCGCCGTGGTGCACTATAAAAGGCATAGGTTGCAGGCAATCATTCGCCGATTCCCCATTAGATGCAGACTCTCAAGCAATTACCTCATCAATTACTCGAGCGTTAGAAGAGGCCAATTGCAATGCAGATGAAATTGATGTCATAGTCCCATTAGGCTCTGGAGTGAAACAAGTAGATTCTGCAGAACGAGAGGGGCTACATGCAATTTTTAAAGAACGCCTTGATAGCATTCCTACAATAACCACTATCCCCTATACCGGAAACTGCATGGCAGGTAACGGCGGTATAAGCATAGGCGTTGCAGCAAAAGCATTGCAAGAACAAAAATTGCCCGCACGATTAGGCGCCGAACAAACAACTGGAATCGATGCTTGTGCCTGCCGCTCGAAAGAAATGAACATACACAACATTCTTTGTATTACCGCGGGCGAAGGCGGGCAATGCGTTGCAATTATCCTTGGGAGGGCTGCTTCATGACTCGCGTAGTTGTAACAGGCATGGGTTGGATTACACCGCTTGGCAATGACCTTGACTCGGTCTGGAAACGTCTGTGCAACAGCGAATCTGCTATTGCAACTATTGATAGATTTGATGCTTCAAGTTTCCCAACAAAATTTGCAGGGCAAGTTCGTGATTTCAATTGGCAACAATATGTTTCCGATGCTTCATTGCACCACTCCCCTGCTATGAATTCACAATTTGCACTAGGCGCTGCTAAACAAGCATGGGCCCAATCGGGCCTGGGCAATTTTGAGCAACTCAACTTCGAACGTGCGGGTATTTACATGGGCGCTGGAGAAGGAGTCCTTGATTTCTCTGCGCACTCTATGATTGACACACATTCGTGGGATGTTAAAGATGATAAAGTAGACCCAGTTGCATGGGCTAAGTTTGCACAAGATAGCCTTGACGAATGGGGTGAAGTTGAGCAAGAGCCTAACATGCCCCTCTGGCATGTTGCAAAAGAATACGGCCTTCGTGGCCCAGCATTTAATTGCTTAACCGCATGCGCGGCAAGTACGCAAGCTATCGGTGAAGCAACGAGCGTTTTGCTGCACGGAGACGCCGACGTCATGCTTACAGGTGGCACACATACGATGTTGCACGCACTTGGCATTACAGGGTTTAATCGTTTGACTGCACTCTCAACCTTCGAAGGCGATCCAAAAAAAGCTTCGAAGCCATTCTCTAAAGACAGAGGTGGATTCGTTATGGGCGAAGGTTCGGGCATGCTTGTCCTTGAAACCCTTGAACATGCGCTCGCTCGCGGAGCTACGCCGCTTGCTGAAATTGTGGGCTTCGGGTCAAGTGCAGATGCATACCGAATTACAGACTTACATCCAGAAGGACGTGGACCAGCAGCAGCTATCGAAGGCGCTCTCGCCCAAGCGGGAATCGATCCAAAGAAAACAATAAATGGCAAACCTCAAATCGACTATATTTCTGCCCATGGAACCAGCACTCAAGAAAATGATTCGATTGAGACAATGGCTATTAAAAAAGTCTTCGGAGATTATGCTAAAGAAGTTCCCGTGAGCTCAATTAAATCGATGATGGGGCACTTAATAGCCGCAGCTGGTTCAGTCGAACTTATTACCTGCATTATGAGTATCCAAACGGGCATGCTAGTTCCAACAATTAATTTGGATAACCCAGACCCTGAACTGGATTTGGACTACGTACCTAATGTCGCACGAAAAAGTGAAGTTAACTGCTGTTTAAGCAATTCCTTTGGGTTTGGTGGGCAAAATAATACGCTTGTTGTAAAGCGTTTTGCTGATTAACCCCACGCACCAATCAAAATCAAAATGTCTGCAATACTGACCCTGCCATCACCGGTAAAGTCTTCAATGCAGTCACAATCTCCCCATGCCCCAATCATAAGTAATAAGTCATGAATGTTCACGACCCCATCTTCATTTAAATCTGGTCGAATAACAAATCTTGAATCAATAAAATTCTTACCAGATGCATTTTGACCAAGTATTTTTATTTCATGACGTCCAGGTGTTTCCGGGATTTGAAGTTGGAGGCTCCACTCAGATAAAAGCGACTCATTTACTTGCGAACTCCATGCAGCTCCATTCACTTGCCATTTGAACTTTACTATATTCTCAAGCAAACCATTAAACTGAACTATTGGCTGCAGCGTTGCAAATTCATTCGCGATGTCGTCAGCAATTACAAAAGAGCCAACATTTGCGACGCGTTCGTATTCGGCCTGAACTTGTTCAGGTGTCAGCGCTGTTCTCCAAATGGTAATTTCATCTATCATGCCATGATAGAACTGATGCTCATGATTCCAAGGACCTTTACCAAACCAAAGGACTTCCTGACGAGTGATATCCGCAAGAAATCGTCTTTTATAGGCATCGCCAAAATTCCATACTAAATTTGAGCCATCATAAATTTCTATATTGTCAAGATAGACTCTGGTTCCTGTTGAATCTGTCGCGCTCACTATGTGGTACCAACGATCCTTCGCTAATTGCTCATGGGTTGACCAACACAATGGGACATCCGAATGCAAATTTTCATCGACTTCTATACAAGTCCAATACAAACGACTTTGTGAACTAAAGTGGCCTACCTCTAATGTATAGCCATCTGCGGTTGTTCCATAGTCAGAAAAATCATCTGCATCTCCAAAATAAAAGATATCTAAAATTTCAGCGTAGCTTGGTATGTGATCAAAACGAAACCATGCCGAAATTGTGCCCTCATCTAAACTTCCAAGTATTTTTTGCACACCATTAATTGCAGTAACATCTGCGTAATCGTCAATACCATCAAAATATAAGCCCCCATGCAAAGCGCCTTGCTGATGCTGGGCCCCATGTACTTGTGCATGCAAATTATTAGCTGATTCGTGAGCAGTGCCATTATCAATTGAATCAAATGACCAGTGAACAGCTACATCAGTATTGCTGAGCAGCAACGCTAGCGAAATATACGCGAAAGTGAGCATAGTTTATTTTCGATTACTTACGACGACGTCTTGAAGTAAAAGCTGATAATCCGAGCAATGCAATCGCACCTGGAGCAGGAACAGCACCGATATCGCCGATAACCAAGCCATCAAATGGATTAGTAAAGCCACCCGAATAGCCAGAGAAGTTATAACCAAAGGTTAAAGTTGTTGTTTGGTATGGGCCAGGTAATGAACCATCGAATTCTGCTGGTTGGAACTGGAATACTGTTGAATCAGGATCAATTCCCCAATCGGAGAATGCAGACCATTCTGTACCAGCATCAGAACCTAACATGACATCAACATCCGTATCGGATTCTTCAATTATTGCTTCAAAATCCGCAAATTGAAAATCAGGGTTTGTGTAATCAATATTCATTATCACATAAAAGCCATCATCAGCGTTTGCAGGATCATACGTTACGTCAATTTCAATAAAAGCCATAAGTGAGCCGCCAGTGGTAATACTATCGCTCGTCCAACATCCATTGCACCAAGCAGGAACAACCTCGAGATTGCCGTTGACTGTCAGGTTATCGAAACCTGCAGCATTCAAATCTGATGCTGATGTACTTGTGTAAATATAACCTGGCTCACTTGGCCAAGAGCCAAAGCTTCCAAGTGCGGTTGAACTACAAATTAGCGAACCGACAACAATGCCAAATGTCTTTTTAGTTGTATTCTTCACTCTTCTCTCTTCTCTCATAACTTCCTCCCCCAAAAACTCTCTTCTAATATG
>CAJWSE010000092.1 GCA_913046275.1 uncultured Phycisphaerae bacterium
CCTTCTACTATTTTAACCCCCACTTTAATAGTATCGCCTGAACTAAATTCAGTAACTAGAGCCATCAATCTACCAACAACACCGCTGAACCAGCCAGCGCCGTCACCGAAGATGACTTGTACTAATACGCCTACGGCGATGAAGATAAGCATGAGGTCGATAAATCCCCAAGCCCATGATTTAATGGTATCTAGTGCATTTTTCATAAGAAGATCTCCTTAGTTTCCTAACCCAGCCTGTTGTGGCCAATGAGCCATCCCTGACAAATTTGGACCACAACGCGGGTCCTTGGGATTCACCATTTATCGGCAGTTCAGCAATTTTTACCACAGAATCTCCTAAAATTCATATCGCTCACAGTCAATAAAAACTATTTAACTGTTTAAATATCAGTTATTTATAAAATTTTTAGTTTTTCTAAATTTTCAATCAATTTGTGTCTTTTTTGGGAGAAATTGACTTTAAAAACCATGTGGAAATAGCGCTTTGCACCGCTTTTTCGACTGTATTTTCGCATACTCGAGCATCAATAACACAGTAGCGATCTGGCCATATTTCCGCTTGCTCGAGAAAACCTTGCCTAACTTTAGCATGATATTCCCTCCCCTTAAGCTCCATGCGGTCTAAAAGTGGGTTAAGGCGCCCTGCGGCAGTCTCGTCATCAACATCCAAAAGGATAGTCAATGTAGGCCAACAACCCGCTACAGCCACCTCAGCAACTTGCTGAATCCAATTCACTGGAATACCACCCGCGGTTCCCTGATAAGCCAATGTCGCGCTCACGAACCTGTCTGCAACAACCAGTTCTCCTCGCGCAAGTGCGGGTTTGATTTCTTGCTCGACAAGCTGAGCCCGGCTTGCCATATAAAGGAGCATCTCACACGATGGAGTCATCGCTTCATTCGCTGGATCAAGCAAAATCGTTCGAACCTGCTCACCAACAAGAGTTCCGCCAGGCTCTCGAACTTCCCGCACTGTGAGTCCTGATTGACGGCACGAATTGACAAAACGCTTGATTTGCGTCGATTTACCAGAACCATCTGGACCGTCAAAAGCGATAAATTTGCCCGACAGAGCTTTGAATATATTGTCCATTTGTTGCACTATCGTTCAGAATCCGCCTCTTTGCAAGTCCATTGAAGGGCCCCCTTTTTGAATTTCATTATGTAATCCAAATTCCGACATATGCACCAATCCAAAGTAAGCCAGCCGCAACTGTACAACCAGTCACAAACAATACTGACTCTCGAATGGTTACGGTGAATAACCCGAAAATCAAAATGCCAAAAAGGACGTATTGTGTTGAAATAAGTAGTACCACTCGCATCAACCCATGGGGAATTTGCGCAACACGCACTGCTTCAATACATGCCACTATGGCCAAGCAACGCAACGCAGCAAGGGTGATATTTCCATAGCTTTTTTGTATTTTCCATGAAAAAAAGCGCAATGCTAAGAGTAATAAAATACTGAACACAAATAAACGAGCAAGATCTCTTCCACCTTCATGTACTTTTGATCCAAAAGTTACCGTTCCTGAGTCACCGAACAAACCAGTAGCTCCTGAAAAAATACCAGAAAGCAATATGCCAATCGCAATAGTGCCGAGAATAATAGGTAGCCATATTCCGCCTCTTCCATTGCTAGAAAGACTGACATGGGATGTCAATTTGATTTGTGGTGTATCGATCATGTCAACGTCCAGTTCGTATGTATTGTATAAGCCGTAAAACGCCTAAAGAACCTGCAAACAGATAGCCAAGTAAACCAAGTATTGAACGCATATCCATCGTCTCCGTCCTATTGGCGAGAACCATAATTGATGAACCAACAATGAGGGCTGACATGATTAATGCAAGACTAATGTTTCTTGATGAACGATCGACTGAATCAGTCAGTCGGTCCGCCGCATCACTTTCTACATTAAGACTCACCCGATCACGACGGACTCGATCGAGAAACCGCGCCGCATCTTCTGGAAACCGTTCAGCCAACTGAGCCCACTGAAGTGCGGAGGCCTCTGTTCGACTTTTCATGGCTTTAAAGCCGAATTGCGCTTTGACTAGTTTTTCAATGGTTGGTTTTGCCTGTTCAATAAGATTAAAGTTGGGAGCCAATTTTTTACCAACACCTTCAATCGTAATAAGCGCCTTAATCATAAGAATCAAATCACCTGGGCATTTAATGTGATGTTTTCGGAGACCATCGAGAAATGCCATCAGCATACTACCCATATCTATTTCTCCAAGAGGACCTTGTGTATATCTTTCAACAAAATCACTGAGATCTTTTCTAACCTCTCGCTCGTTAATTTCATCTGGTGAAACGTCACCCAGTCGTAAAAAAGCATTCATAACATAATCTAAGTTCTTGATGGAAACACCATACAAGAGCAGCGCTAAGTCTTTGCGCATGGATTCTTCAACTCTACCAGTCATACCGCAATCAATAAAACAGATTACTTCTTCATCGAGGACAAAAATATTGCCTGGGTGTGGGTCTGCATGAAAAAAACCTACGTCAAGTGTTTGTTTTACAACTGCATGAGCTCCATTTTTAACAATCTTGTCTCGTTGTTCCTGTGTGTAATTGGCATCTATCCACTTAGTAAGTTCGACTCCATGAATTTCTTCAATAACAAGGATTCGCTTGGTTGATAAATCAGAGTAAACCTCAGGGAATGTTGCGGTCTCGTCAGCAGTAAGTACCTTCAGCATCTTTGTGCTATCCGCCTCGTGTCGCAAATCTAGTTCGTTGTCTATTGCCGAAGCAAAAGTATTAATTACTTCTTTTGGATCAAAACCAAGACTTGCACCCCTGCTATTAAGTACGCTGGCTATAGTTTCTAGAACCTGTATATCTGCATGGACAATCTTTTCGATATTCGGCCTTAAAATTTTAAGAACAACACAATCACCATTTTTAGTAACCGCTCGGTGAACCTGCGCCATCGAACCGTCCCCAATGGGAGACTCTTCAATAGAGCTGAATAATGAATCAATCCCATCTGGATACTCCGCCTCTATTTCTTTTTTAATATCTTCCCAGGGTACCGATGGGCAACTGTCTTGCAAATTTGCAAGTTCCGCTGACCACTCTGGTGGCACTAAATCTGGGCGCATGCTCAGCACCTGTCCAAGCTTCATAAACGTTGGTCCAAGTTCTTCGAGGGCTTTTCGAAAACGCACCGGCGCTGAGAATTGCTCCACTTCCCTAAATTTCTTAAACTTATCGAGGAATTCAGCGAGCTTCGTCCCCCGGAGCAATTCGGCAAAACCAAACTTTGCTGCAACAGAGAGGATTTCCTTCATTCTTGGAAGATTTCTTAGTAATTTTGTACTTTGCATAAGAGAAATGGTACACGAAAGTAAAAAAAAAAATGAAATACGTTGACCACTTTCAAATTTAGTGCATAGTAGGATTGATGAAACACATTTCACGAAAAGATTTGATTAGCTCAGCATTGTCTTCCAAGAAGCAAAACTTTGTTATATGTACAACAAAAACAATAAAACCAGAACTAAAATCTTCATGGATTTGTTGGCTACATCGAAACATAACTACTGTAATAGCCTTTTTCTGCATTACAACGAACATATTCTTTACAAGAATCGTAAATCCAAAAGCGGAGGTTCATCGGAAAGATTGAGATAAATACTCAAAATAAACACCGACAAGCCCCGCCTCCCAAGGACGGGGCTTTTTAACTTTTTATTATGAATTTAAGCACACACAACACAAACAACTTGAATGTAGACCAGCCTTCATTGGCAGCACTTGTACACCCTCTACGCATTGAACTCACACAAATAAAAGAGGGGTGGTGCGTTAAAATTTCCTCACTCAAACCTTGCGATGCCATGATGGCCTTGTCTAGGGAAGACTTATTGGAAAATTCGACAATCATCTCTGGATGTGAGCCAAACGAATTTGCACGGCGTTGGGTTGCCTTTGTTGACCGCATCGTGGAACTTGATGATGCAAAAGCCATCGTCCATGAAGTAGAGCATTCAAGCAACCCGCTTTGCGCTGACTTTAGAATTCAAACAGTTGTCATGACTGACGGGGATAGTCTTAAAGCACACGTAAGAATGTATGACGACGCACTTACATTGGCTTCAGAAGCAATCGCACAATATGCCTCTGCACTACTTGGTGGCATAACATCTTATCCAGACCTTGGCTTAGTCGATAGCCTTCTTGAGCGAACCGGCCTGATCTCCATCCGGCCAATTGAAACGGAAGTGTTTTCTACGTTCGTAGATGTAGGCATATCTACAAGCGATGCGCAAGAGGCCGCTGACTCGCAAGTGATTTATGACATCTACTCGGATTCATGGCATGGTGAATAACAAACTCCTTGTAGGGTTCAATGGGAACCCTACATTCCTCCTCCTTGATGTCAGGGTCGGTTTGTAGCCGGCCCTGACTTTTTTGTGTTTGCAAGACTATCATGCACAAACATGAGCAAACTTGGACAGTTTATTAGTCACTACTTTGAAAGGATCATTCCAGATCCATTCGTTATTGCAATTTTATTGACCGTTTTCACCGCTATTGCGGCCCTACTGTTTGGCAACTTTAGTGACAAACCGGCAATGACTACCTTACTCGATTCATGGCGAAGCGGCGATTCTGGAGTTTGGGCACTCCTTGGATTTTCAATGCAAATGTGCCTGGTGCTTGTCACAGGCTAT
>CAJWSE010000093.1 GCA_913046275.1 uncultured Phycisphaerae bacterium
TTAGTGAGATATATTTCGAAACGTTTGATTGGACATCTTGATTCCCATATTTTCACTTCGTCTTCATCACGGTATACAGTGGGATCGTCTGCTGTCGTATGCAAACTCATGCGAAAAGTCACCGCTTCAATAAATGTTGGCCCATCGCCATTGCGTGCACGAGTTGCAGCTTCTTCAGTAGCGGACATCATCGCGAGGATGTCATTGCCATCTACGCGGATGCTAGGCATTCCATGAGCTACGCCATGTGATGCAAGAATTTGATTTGCAGTTTGTTTACATGTTGGCGTTGAAATAGCCCAGCCGTTATTTTCGCAAATAAACACGACGGGGGCGTTATAAACACCCGCAAAATTTAAAGCTTCGCTTACTGCACCTTGAGAACTTGCACCATCACCATAATTTACAACAACGCAATTATTTTTTTCGGTGTAATTCATGCCCATGCCAATGCCAACCGCGGGCAGAACATGAGAGCCAATCACAATCGAAAATGGGAGGTCATTAACACCTTCTGGTGGTGGGAATCCATCATGGAATCCAGCCCACAATCGCATAAGATGTTCCATTGGCCATCCTCTCCAAATTTGAGCACCGAAAGAACGGTAGGATGGAGAAAACCAATCTTCTTTTTGAAGCGGGGCAACTTGGCCAATAATACATGCTTCTTGACCAATATTTGGAGCGAACGTTCCCATCTTGCCCTGCCGTTGCATCGTGAGCATTCGCTGGTCAAAAACGCGTGCAAGCACCATAGCCTCGTATACTTTTATTAGTTGTTCATCGCTGTAGTCTGGCTCAAGTCCAGAATCAACTTCACCATATTCATTTAAAATTTGAAGAACTTCAATATGACCAAGGTTGATCAGAGATGTATCCATCGCCGATGGTGTACTTGGTGATACAACCTCTTCGTTAGAAGTGGTTTTTTTCTTCTCTTGATTTTCGAATGTCATGGACCCCACATTATAGCAGTTGAGGCGCTAAACCCGCTTCATCCGCTCAAAAGGCTGCCTACAGGCATCGCAGAAGTGGATGGACTTGCATCTGGTAGGCCCAAAATGACTTGTGAGCTTTGTTTCTGCGGAATTACACCATGGGCAGAGAATAGTAGAAGTCCGTATTTCTACTTGATGTTGCTTTGTGGCACTCCCACAAAGGGGTCCATTCTCTGGTACGGAAATGCCATGTTTGGCAAGGGAAGCGCGGCCAGCATTCGTAATGCGATCAACATTCCATGCTGGTGTGTTGACTAGTTCGACATCGACTACATCGATGCCACTCATCTCTCCAACTTTCATTTTGATTTCTTCTGCGATTGCCGGCAGAGCGAAACAGCCAATAAACGTAGGTAAAAGTTTAATATGGGCATGCGCATTGACGATTTTGATGTCCTCGATAAGACCTAGATCTGTAATGCTAATTGGCATTTCAGGATCTGGGATCGTTTCGAGTACGTCGTAAATGTCCGCAGTGTTTACCATGTTGCAAGTGGGTCAGTGTTGAATACTTCTTGTAATTCTGAGAGTGAACGATTGAAATCTTCATCATGTTTTCCGCGCCTTGCGCCAATAGTGGAGTTAGCTTTAACATTGATCGTTAAGTTAGCACGATTTGCGATGAGGTCAACTTTTTCCTTCCATGTAGTGTAAAAACAATCTTCACATGGGAGAATATTTTTTTTGAACAGCTCTTCGATTCCTTCTGGTGCTTCAAAAAGTTTGCCTGCACATTCAGAATACTCATCTAGTGCTGTTTGTATTCTTTTATTTGAATCACCATTGCCGTTGCCGAGATGATTAATCCAAGAGGTAACATGATCGACATGCACAGTTTGTTCAGCACAAATACGTTTTGATAGATTAGCAAGGGGAGACCAATTAGAATTACTTAGCATTTTGAGTCGAATGTAATCATATACATTGCAATAAAACTGCCTGGCAATTGCATTTGCCCAGTCAAATTTATCACTTTTCGTCACGATATCTGCGCATAAGTATTCATCAGATTTCCGACCAAACGCGATTGCGTCAGGTTTTTCGTTATTCAAAGTGCTGGCAAGTTCATAGAAGGCGCTGGCGTGTGCAATATCATCTTGAGCGAGCGAAGAAAATGCTATGTCTGCCTCTAGTATTGGCGCAATTCCAGTCCAGTCACTGTTGCGATGGCCGAGGAATAATTTATCATCCGCAGTTGATAGTAATAGATTAATCATTGGAACATGAAATTGTGTCTCAAGTGTATCCATCAGAATGTCTCCTTCAAATCTTCTTCTTGATAGGCATCAACCGCTTGCTTAGCCCGAAGTGCATCCCATTTTTTACGAACGATACGACTGTACCCACTTGCAAGTCGGTATGATTGATCCGTTGTTTCCCGCCAGATCATATTAGTGGCAGCATCAATTTTAGTGATTGATGAAATAGGAGCAACCCAAATTGTGTAGTATGATTTTTCGTTAACAAATTTAGCAACGCACTTTTCTTTTGCTTCTTCGTGATTACCTGCTTCAACTTCACCAACATGTTCATGGCGATCTCCCGCTTTCCACTGAATGAAAGTTTCATAGGTTTCTTGATTTGCTTTTGTTGAGATAAAACTTGCGCGTTCAACTACCCACATATTGATGCACACTTGATCTTGCCCATAGTGCTCACGAGCAAAATGTTGCGCCATTGTTGCATCTGGAGCACTTAGTGAACCCGCGTGTTGGTGCCTATCACCTTCTTTTTTCTTTGTGAAGACTTCCCATATGGGAAAACTTTTAACTTCAGACGATTTTAAATCGCCTGACATTTCAGATACAATTGTTCGTGCTGCTGACAACATGGTGACCTCAGTTCTTGTTGGTTGTGCTTCCATCACAACCAAGGATCGCTTTTCTTACCCATTCGCCTTGTTCATATGAGAAGCGCCGCAGAGCTAGGCGATCTTTATTACATGGCCCATTGCCACGAATAACTCGAGAAAATTCATCCCAGTCTGGTTGAGTGAAACCCCAGTTTCCTGTTTCTTCATTTAGTGCTAATAGTGGGTCTGGTTTGGAAGATGTAACCAGCCCTTTTTCATCTTTTTTGCATACATTGATAACAAGGCCTGTAGCTATTGCAGCCGGAGCAAAACGATTTACAAATTTTTGGCGGAGTTCATCATTTGTCGCAGTTTTCATGCGCCATTTCATCGCTGGTCTTTCCAAGACATCTGGAGGATCATTTGGTCCAAAGAATGCAAGGGAAGGACCCCACCAGCGGTCAAATGCTTCTTGGGCCATTTCCCTTTGTCCCTCTGTCCCACTCATTAGAGTTAATACCATATCTTCACCATGTTTGAAGTGGAATGCCTCTTCCATATTAATACGTCGCATTGTGCGAATATAAGGACCAAATGAGCCGTGCGCGAGTGTGCCTTGGTTTAAGATTGCAGCGCCATCAATTAGCCATGCAATCATGCATATATCCGCCCAAGTTGGGCAGGGGTAGTTGAAGCAGTTATGGTATTTTGTTTTACCCGTGATTAAATCACGAAGCATTGCATTGCGCGATTTTCCTAAATCTTGCGCCACTTCGTATAGCATTTGTCCATGCCCAACTTCATCCTGAACTTTTGCAGTAAGGGCAAGTTTTCGAAGCAAGCTCGGCGCTCTTGTAATCCATTCGCCTTCCGGCAATGCCCCTACAATTTCACTGTTAGCATGATGTTCCGCCATGCGTAACATTAATGCACGATACGCTTCAGGCATCCAGTCATTTGGCTCAATAAGTCCACCTTCAGCAATATGTTTTTCAAATGCAGCCAGTTTTTCTGGATCTACCGTTTCAGATTTTTTGATATCAACTTCTACGTTTGCGCTGGCGCTCATCTGACCTCTCCTTCGATAAGGGTGGCTAAACCTTGTCCGACTCCAACACAGAGTGTAGCAACACCTCGCTGAAGATTCATCCTGTTTAATTCGTGAATCAACGTGACTACAAGACGAGCTCCGCTGCAGCCAAGGGGATGGCCAAGTGCAATTGCGCCACCATTGACATTTACTTTATTTGCATCGATATTCATCTCACGAATACAAGCGATTGACTGTGCAGCAAAAGCTTCATTAAGCTCAAATAAATCGATATCATTAGCGTTTAAACCAGTGCGTTCGAAAAGTTTCTCTGTTGCATGTATTGGGCCAGTTCCCATGATGGCTGGGTCCACACCTGCTGACGCGCTTGCGCCAACGTAGCCCATAATTTTCAAATTTAATGACTTTGCAAGAGATTCCTCAACAAGAACGACAGCGGCAGCACCATCATTTACACCACTACTGTTTCCTGGGGTAACGGTTGCGCCTTCTTCTTTAGAAAAAGCAGGTCTAAGCGTTGAAAGTTTTTCTCTTGGTACTTCGGGTCTTGGGTGCTCATCGGTGTCAACAATAATGGGATCAGCTTTTCTGCGAGGAACTGATATAGGAATAATTTCATCAGACCATTTACCAGCGTCATTGGCATTTTTCCATTTCTGTTGACTATTCCAAGCAAAATCATCTTGTTCTTCTCTCGAAATGCTCCAACGTTTTGCAACGTTCTCGGCAGTCTCTCCCATTGAATAGGGGTGGTAGAGTTTAGAGAGTTGTGGGTTTTCAAAGCGCCATCCGATGGTAGTGTCATACATCTCACATTGTATACTAAATAACGAAGGACTT
>CAJWSE010000094.1 GCA_913046275.1 uncultured Phycisphaerae bacterium
CCTTAAAAAAGCTATTTACCTCATTCACAACTTGTTTTGAAAGATTTAATCTACTATCATACATCGTCATCAAGATACCTGCTATCTCAAGACCCTTATTTAGATGACGCTGGACTAGCCTGACTGTATTTAAAAGTTGACCTAAACCTTCAAGCGCATAATACTCACATTGTATTGGTATAACTAATGCATCTGAAGCTGTTAATGCATTAATTGTCAATAAGCCTAAGCTTGGTGGGCAATCAATCAAAATGTAATCGTATTTTTGTTTAACTGGATCGAGTTTACGAGAAAGTAAATCATGGCGATCAGTTTTTGAGGCAAGTTCTGATTCAGCAGCCGCTAGATCTACTTCACTTGTTACAAGGTCAATATTTGTTCTAGCTTTTAAAAGTGTATCTTGAATCGAAACATCGTCTTCCATGAGCAAGTCGTAAACGGAGGCGCCATCACTATCTATTCCAAAATGCAAACCAAGATGTGTTTGGGGATCTAAATCGATAACGAGGACTTTATGACCTTGAGCCGCTATTGCCGCAGCCAAATTAACAGTCGTCGTTGTTTTTCCAACGCCGCCCTTCTGGTTTAATAAGGAAATGATTCTTGCCTTCTTCACAGTGTGAAGTATAGCGGAGGCAGGCTATTTTGCGACTATATGGCCAAACCGCTACATTTAACTAAGTACAATCTAAAAATAATATTATATTTCGCCCCACATCCAACGCATTGCGGCTGATTCTTTACCAATGATATCCCGAATGTAATGTGCCAGAAGGCGGTTCGCTCTGTGGAGCACAGCAGGTTCAACCGTTTGCATTGGACCTTGATCCTGCACTAACCTCAAAATTTCAACCGTTTCCTTACGTACCCTAACCCTGTCAATTTCACCTGTATCTTCTACAACACCACCAACGCCGGAGCTAAACCCAACAACCAGTTCATCTCCATTAGTTTCAAGAGTTGGTTGATATCCTGTTTCGACAAGCACTGCCCATTGGAACTGTAGTAGCGGCCAATCAATATCATGACCAGCATCCAGACGATTTAGCCCCGTATGCAAGGCTTCGTAGACATTTGTGTGAGGATCTTGATCAGTGATTAAACGAGATATAACATCGGCCATATAAATCGATGCTTTATTCACTGCAAAAGATTGTCGTGTTGACCACCAAACATGTTCGAGCTGCCATTCAGTCAGCGTTGCTAAGTCCGTATTACTTTTAATTCTGGCGACCACATTACCCTTAGTTAGCGGGTCAAAACCACCTGAAAATGCCCCATTATCCCTCTTAGCGCCCTTTGCGATTCCTCGGATTAAACCATTTTTCTTTGTCAAAAGGCTCACTGTTTGACTTGTTTCTGAGTAATCCCAGCAACGCATGCAAATTGCAGTGTCATTCAGAATAGCCATTTTAGGTATGAGATGTGCAAGCGATGAATTCTGGCTTCCATGGGAAAGCTTCAGCAACCTCTTGCAAATCTTCCAAAGTTAGTTGTTCAATGCGTTGCAATTCATTTTCTAGCGAAAGATATTCACCTGAGGTAGTAAGCATAGTGCCAAGTCGTTGCATACGCCCTGAAGTTCGTTCACTAGCAATGGCTGCGCCTGTTGCGGCTTTAGCAATAACCTTAGAAACATCTTCCTCCGTCAACGATGGAAGAAGCTTTTCCATTTCCTTCTGCATCGTTGCAGCAACTTCATCCGCATTTTCTGGCGAGCAAACTGCCCAAGCCATTTGCTCCCCAAAGCCATCACTGGCATCCGCATTCGCTGCGGCAGCTTCCGCTAAGCCTGAATCAACAAGCGCCCAGTGCAATCTTGAGCCATCGTCACCTCCAAGAATCGAACTTAGTGCGGCAGCAGCATATTTTTGAGTATCCTGAAATGCAACACTAGGCATCATCATGAAAACATAATGCTGATGAAGATCTGGGATATTTTTTTGATACTTCCCTTGAAAACGTTGGATAGATTTATATTCTCTTGTCGCACCGGTACGCTCCCAAGAGCCACATAGCCTTTGAATTTGTTCTACAACTTGGTCAAAATTGATATCCCCGGACATAACCACTACCGTATTGTCTGCACTGTACCGTTCATAAAAATACGACGCTAACTCATCTCGTTGCATTCTATTTATGCTACTGGGTGTACCAAGTACTCGGTGCCCAAGTGGACTCGAGCCGTAATATTCTTCCATTGCATTTTCATATAAGACCCAAAATGGTTGGTCATCATACATTGCAATTTCTTCCAGAATAACTTTCTTCTCATCATCAAAATCTTTTTGACGAAGTGCGGGGCGCAAAATGTTTGCAAGAATTTCATTCATATCTCCTAATACTTCTGGCATTCCAGCAGACCAAAAAGCTGTCATTTCGCTTGAAGTAAACGCATTATGCTCGGCGCCTAAATTATCAAAAGCTATATCAACCTCTTCCGCTGATAGTGTTTTTGTTCCTTTAAACATCATATGTTCAAGAAAGTGGCTTACGCCCATTAAATCTGAACGCTCATCTCTTGCACCAGTCTTAACAAAATATCCAATGGATGAAGTCGCGGCATGGTCTGAAAACTCTGCGCAAATCCGCAAGCCATTGTCAAGTGTTGTCTCTTTGTAGGTATAGCTCAATTGTGAATCATTCTGTCTTCGGTACCAAGCGCTGCTTCATGGATCGCTTCTGCCATGGTTGGATGAGCGTGCATTGTAGAAATGATGTCTTCCACAGTAGCTTCAAGTCGAATTGCAAGGCCTATTTCTGCAATCAATTCACTGGCACTATGACCAATGATATGTGCGCCTAAAATTTCACCGTACGGTTTACTTGCTATAAGCTTGACTGCGCCTTCTGTGGCACCGGTTGCAATTGCTTTACCGTGCGACTTCAATGTATAGGTGCCTTTGATATAGTCAATACCTGAATCTTTGACTTGCTGTTCAGTCATGCCTATTGATGCAATTTGAGGGCTAGTGTAGGTACAACCTGGAATTGAATTGTAGTCGACACCAAATGTATGGTGCCCTGCCATTCGCTCAACACAGGTCACTGCTTCTTCAGATGCTACGTGCGCAAGCAAAGGTGGACCAATGATGTCTCCGACAGCATATATGCCATTGACATTTGTTTTGTATGTTGGTTCTTCGACTTCTTTGGCATCTGTTTTTATAAAGCCACGGTCAAGTTCAATCCCTAATGAATCTGCAAAAAGACCATCGCAACGTGGAGCAACGCCAATCGCAACAAGTACTTTATCGCCTTGCACACTTTCAACTTTGGAATCATCCCCTGCAGGAGAGTATGTTACTGTTACACAACCATCAGAAACTTCAATATTTTTTACAGAAGTGCTTGTATTAATATTCATACCTTGCTTTTTAAATGCTCTGCTTGCAAGTTTTGATATTTCTTCATCTTCAACAGGAAGAATTCGGTCAAGCATCTCAATGATAGTAACTTTCGTGCCAAATGCGTTGTACACATAAGCAAACTCCATCCCAATTGCACCGGAGCCAATTATGATTAGTGACTTTGGACGTGACTCCAGTGTCATTGCATGTGAAGAATTTAATACTACATCTCCATCGCATGGTGCAAATGGTAACTCGCGTGGCTTTGCGCCAGTAGCAATCATAATCTTGTCAGCAGTAATTGTTTCCAGAATTGCGCCGCCATTGCCATCGTAATAGGCACCTGTTGACTCTTTGATTTCAACTGCGCAGGGTGTTACGCCATTATTTCCTGATGTAATATGGGCATGACCTTGAATATGCTCTACGCCATTTTTCTTAAAGAGGTATCCAACACCGCTATTTAGCTGTTCTGTAATTTTTCGACTTTTACCAATGAATGCTGGCCAGTCAACATTAACAGCTGTTACATCAATCCCCCAGTCTTTCCCGTGATTCACCGCCTCATCATAAATTTCAGCTCCGTGTAAGAGTGCTTTTGATGGAATACAGCCCCAGTTTAAGCAAACACCACCCAGCTTATCTCGATCAACACAAGCAACCTTCATACCAAGTTGAGCTGCCCGAATAGCCCCCACATATCCGCCAGGGCCTGAACCAATTACGATTAAATCAAAATGTCGTTGCGTACTCAAAGCACTTTCCTTCCATTCAAGTGGCATGCTGCAATAGGGTCTAAAAGTGTGCTATTTTATCGCCCATTGACCTGCAAGGTGCTGTTGAGCTTAAGCTTTTGTCATAAATAGATTTAAGTATTGATGTAGATGAGGTCTATTTCTTAGTTTCCAGAGATATACAGCATACTCCTGTCTGCGGTATCATTTGCAGATTCTAAGGAATGCAAAGTAACCGTGCGAACAGCAATTATTAGTGATATTCATGGCAACCTCGAAGCGCTTCAATGTGTTCTTGCGGATATTGGCGACCAAAATGTTGGGCGAATTGTATGCCTAGGTGACACACTTGGTTACGGACCAAACCCCGCTGAATGCGTAGACCTGGTTGCGGAGCATTGCACTTGGTCACTTCTTGGCAACCATGACTATGGTGCACTATATGAGCCCACAAACTTCAATGCTGCCGCAGAGCAAGCTGCGTATTGGACAAGAGCGCAGTTTGATGCTGAGCAAGATAAAAACGTTGCGAGCAAGCGCTGGGAGTTTTTAGGATCACTGTGTGTTCGAACACAAATGGA
>CAJWSE010000095.1 GCA_913046275.1 uncultured Phycisphaerae bacterium
AAAAGATAATCAACTTTTTGCAGACATTGTAGAGTCGTACTCAATTGAGCATGATGTTCCTCCTGTTGAAATTGCTGTTGCGCTTGCGAGCATGGCGCAAGGTGATTCGCCACTCATTCTGCGTGCTGACGAAAAAGTTCGATTTGAGCAGTTTGATCGAAATGATCGGCGTGATCGCGGGGGCGGAAGAGAACGAAAAGATAGTGGCGATCGCAGAGATAGGCGAGAGCGAAAAGAACGAAAACCAAAAGGTGACCCCGTTACTCAGGGTATGGAGCGATTCCATATTTCTGTAGGAAAAGCGCATGGAGCTAAACCAGCGAGCATCGTTGGAGCGATATCAACTGTAGCTGGTTTGTCTGATAAAGAGATTGGTCGTATAGAGTTACATGATCAATTCAGTTTCATTGAATTGCCATTTGGAATGCCAAAAGATATATTTAATGATTTAAAGAAAACTACTATTGGCGGACAAAAACTAGCCATATCTGTTGTGAAGAATACTGCTTCACGTCCTAAGTTCTCAAAGGGTAAATCTAAAGCTAAGGGTGGAAAACGGAAGAGAAATTTTAACAAGAAGCGGTAAGGCTAGACTGTAGTAGCTTTCTGTGATTACAATAGTATCATGGAAAATCAAACTAAATCACCATTCTTATTACCACGACTTTCAGGCATGATGTTTTTGCAATTTGCAATTTGGGGAGCCTGGCTTCCTATTTTGTACCCATTTCTACTTGGCTACCGAGAGTTTACATTAACTGAGACTGGCCTATGTCTTTCAGCAGGTGCTGTGGGTGCGATTTTCGGACCATTCATTGCAGGCCAACTTGCTGATCGCGTTATGTCAACAGAAAAACTGCTTGGGATAAGTCACCTAATTGGTGCGTGCCTTGTGTACATGCTTGGCACTTCGACCACGTTCATGGACTTCGCGATTCTGTCCGGTGTTTACGGTTTAGTGTACGCCCCAACTATTGCACTCACAAACTCATTAGCGTTTCATCATTTGCCCAACCGTGACCGCGACTTCGGAAAAGTTAGGTTATGGGGTACAGTGGGTTGGATTGCAGCAGGTATTGTTGTGGGGCAATATTTACGAATCTGGTCTACACCTACTGGTGTTCCTTTAGAAGATATTGCAGCAGCTCAAAACGCTGGTAGAGCTGTAGCATTTTCAATAAGCGCAGTTCTAGGCGTACTTATGGGTTTGTATTGTTTTACACTTCCGCATACCCCGCCATCAAAGAACACTACTAATAAATTAGCGTGGTTTGAAACATTGCGTGAGATACGAATGCAACCGCTTGTGACACTCTTTATTATTGCAGTGCCCGTAAGCATCATTCATCAATTTTACTTTGTTTATACAAGTGATTTCGTAACGGGGATTCAGAATAGCGCAGGCAACGATGCAGCAAATACATTTGCTAATGGGATTAATACAGTATTAGGAGTTGGTGGTGGCGGATTAATGACTATTGGTCAAATGAGCGAGATTGTTGTGCTTGCTCTCATGCCTATTTTGGCAATCAAGTTCAGTAAGAAAACACTTCTTTGCACGGGTCTTGTTGCTTACGGTTTACGCATGGCAATTTTTGCATATTTACCAAATCTAGTGCCTGTTGTAATTGGAGTAGCATTGCATGGGATTTGTTTCGGCTGTTTTATCTTTGTCGCATTTATGGTAGTAGACGAGTTCTGCTCGAAAGATGTTCGTGCTACAGCGCAAAACTTTTTTAATCTTGTCATTGTGGGTGTAGGAATCATTGTTGGCAGCTTGTTCGCGACAGCACTTGTGGGAGAGTGGGCTATGGTTGATGGTGTAATGGATTATTCAGCATTGTTTTCTGTCCCAATGTGGCTTTCCGTAGCATGCCTATTAATGCTGATAGTGTTTTACCCTAGCAAACGAGAGTTACCAAGCGCAGGATAGTTAGCGGTTCAATTTGGTCAGTCCTGGTTGTGGTACAGCCGGGATTTCAAAGTCTGCAAACGCATATTCTTTTGGCCCAAGAACTGTTGTTGCATTGAGTGCATCATTGAATGCAACTTTCTGGCCAGTATAAGCAGCCTCGCGACCCATGATTGCCATCATTGTTGATTGTGCCATGAATTCACCATCATTAATAGTAGGTCGATCACCTCGTATTGCTTCTTGTAATTCGTTATGTTCTACTTGGTACATATTGGGGTTCTCACCCTTGTATGTGTATTCTGTAGATCCAGTAAAATTGGGAGCACCTGTCCAGCCATTTACAGAGCAGGTGCCCGTTGAGCCAGTAATGTAATCATTATTGTCGTTGTAACTGAACGGCATTTGTCGGCAGTGTAAATGCGCTCTTCTGCCACCAGCATATTCGAATACTACTCCGAAATGATCATATACATTTCCAGTTTCTAATCGCTCATGCATTTCACGGCCACCTATAGCAGTAGCACTCAAGGGTGTCTCGTTTTGAAATGCCCAATTGATTTTATCAATGGAATGGCATGCTTGTTCAACAATGTGATCTCCAGATAGCCAATCAAAATGCACCCAGTTTCGCATTTGCCATTCAACATCACTCCAAGCTTCTTTTCGTGGCTTTGTCCAGAGAGGTGTCGCGTAGTATGTTGCAAAGTACGAGCGAACTTCGCCCATTGCCCCATCATGAATTTGTTCAAAGGTAGCTCTGACAGGCAAGTTATATCGCCAGCAAAAGCCAGACATTAGATTCGTATCGTTTTCTTTTGCAAGCTTTGTTGATTCCATAACACTGCGCACGCCACTCCCATCGACCGCCATTGGCTTCTCGCAGAAAACATGTTTCTTTGCTTTGACAGCATATGCAATATGTTCTGGTCTAAAGTGTGGTGGAGTTGTAAGGATGACCATATCTACACCAGAATCAATGACTTTTTGATATGCGTCGAAGCCAACGAACTGTCTTTCCTTAGGAACGTCTGCTCGATTTCCGTGTTCATTAGTGAGAGCATTTTGACTGCTTGAGAGACGATCTTCAAATGCATCCCCCATCGCCCAGATGACAGCATTTTCATTTGCATCGAGTGCTTGATTTGCCGCGCCAGTGCCTCGTCCACCACAACCAATGAACCCAACCTTAATTGGACTGCGATTTTCTTGTATAGCCCAAGCAGGGAGGGTAGTGGCACTTACTGCTGTAACTGCTCCAGCAGTTTTGACAAAATCTCTTCGTGTGATATCACTCATTGTTTTTTCCTTCATTTAGTACTAAACGTAAGCCAACATAATCAGCATCTGCAAGCCACCATGGGCTTCTAGGTAATTGTGGATCTGTTTGATTCCAAGTTTTATCTCTCTCTAATAAGGATAGTACACCAAGCTCTTCGGCAGGTGTCCTAAAACTCCCGCCGATCACTCGAGGTCCATTTGAGGTTATTACCCACTCTCCCACATTTCCTCGCATATCGTACAAGCCCAAAGAGTTTGGAGATGTTAATGCGATGGGATGAGTGGTCCCATCAGAATTCCATTTGTGCCAGGCGCTGCCACCTTCTGTGTTACATATTTTCCATTGTTCAATTTTTGGAATCGTAAAGGAGTATCCAGTACGAATGGTAAGCCAATTGCAGAAGGCTTCTGCAGCTTGTGCAGACATCGAAATAGCTGGATACCCATTTCTACCAAAACCCCTATCCACAGTTGCATATGCAGGGGTAGGCCCCGTAATAGCGTCTACACCAGCATATTGATTTTCGGCACTATTGATAAATTGCAGAAAGATGTCATACAGGTCCCAAGAGACTTCTGTTTCTGAGATGTAAAAAAAAGAATCTTGATTATGTATTGGAATCATCTCGAAGGTTATGCCTTTAACCGTAAATGAAAGAGGCTGCGGTTGCTCCGATGATTTTGTGCAACCGATTATTGCCAATGCTAATACTAAAATTGCCTGTTTCATCTTGCAAGCATAGTAGCTCTATTTACAATAGCATCAGCGAATATTTCTGCAGAATTACGACAATGTCTAAAAAAGAGTGATGGTTCAACAAGTTCAAGCTCATTTAAAAGTAAATGTCCAGAATTGTCTCGCAAATAATCAAATCGAGCGTAGAGTAATTCGGATGCTGCAGGAACTAACTTTAGTACTTTCTTCATTTGACTAATCTCATCAGTGGAAAATTCATGCGGCATATCGCTTGCTCCAAAATCATCTTGTACTCGATAATCACCTGGAACAGGCACTTTTCGCACACCATGGGTGAAGGTGTCTTCAATGAAGACAGCAGTCAGTTCGCCTTCTGTTTCAACATTTGTTAAGTAAGGCTGTACCATCATATCTTGATGTATATTCGCATTGAGAAATCGTTGGGCTTCTTTGAGTTCCGTTTCTCCAAAACGAAAAGTATCGGATGCGCAGGCACCAACTTGAGGCTTAATGAAACCTTTATCTGTTTGAAGTTGATTTATGATTTCTTCAATATCACTTGATTCATTTTTTAATATCCAAGTGGTTGGAGCAATTGGAACGCCCTGGTCTTCTAGTGTTTTGAGGTATGACTTGTGTGTATTCCACTCGACAATTT
>CAJWSE010000096.1 GCA_913046275.1 uncultured Phycisphaerae bacterium
GCAGGGACTGATCGCGGGATTGAACGCATCGTTGATTTCAGAAGGAAGAGAGACAATTACTCTTGGCCGAGACCAGGCGTACATCGGTGTCATGATGGATGACCT
Source organism: uncultured Phycisphaerae bacterium (assembly GCA_913046275.1). The sequence goes on from CAJWSE010000096.1 coordinate 106, forward strand.
TGTGACAACTCTGCCACGTGAGCCATATAGAATGTTTACGAGTAGGGCGGAACATCGATTGCTTCTTCGAGCAGATAATTCGGATGAACGGTTGACACGATTTGGTAAAGATATTGGACTTGTTGACAATGAACGTTGGGAAAACTGGGTTGCTCGATCGCATCAACTTGAAGAAATACGTCGTCAAATCAAAGACTTAAATCTTGGCAAATTGGTCAAAAAATCGGACACTCCTATAGTGGAAATTATTTCGAAAATGCCGAAAAAGTTAGATCCTCGATTGATTCGAAGGGTTGTGACGGATGTTCGGTATGAAGGGTATATCGTCCGGCAGCAGGCTGAAATTAAAAGACAGGCTAAGACTGAAGGTAAAAAAATCCCGCCTAGGTTAAATCCCGATGAAATTAGTGGCCTCAGAAATGAAGCAATTGAAGTGCTAAAAGAATTTAAGCCCGCCACGCTTGGCCAGGCCTCTCGTCTTGCAGGTATTACGCCTGCGGACATTACGCTTATATCAATTGCAATTGTACGTTTTAATTCTAATAAGTAAATGAGAAACACCTACCTGCATGAACAGGTAGGTGTTAAGGGATGGGCGAGACAGGATTCGAACCTGTGAAGGCGTACGCCAGCAGATTTACAGTCTGCCCCCTTTGTCCACTTGGGTACTCGCCCTATTAACTTGAATTTGGTATAGTACTCCCCTCGTGGTCTGCAGGCAAGCGCATGCAAGCTAAAGACCACAATGCCACCGTAGCTCAACTGGTAGAGCGCATGATTTGTAATCTTGAGGTTGCGGGTTCAAGTCCCACCGGTGGCTCTTAGCCTTGGCGTAAGCCGAGGTTTTTTTATTGAACTTGGATACAATTTATATCATTCAACTAGTAAATGGCAGTAAATTTAAATCTGCCCAAAACGAATAGGAGTTTAGTAATGTGGCAATTACTTTGTTTAGTTTTAGCGTTTGGGGCTGATCACCGAGAGACTATTGTTGATGGGATTGATTCGATACCTGTTCGCGGTATTCCGGGAACCATAGCGGTGTGGGGAGAAGGCGCCTTTCCAATTGTCGCAGGTCCAGATAAGTCGCAGCCAATTTGCGCAGGCGCAATATTTGGAAAGGGCAGGCTTGTTGCAATAGCTCATGGTGCATATGTTAGTGGTGTACATAAAGGCACGCCAAGTTCCTTTATGCAAAACGTTATTAAATGGGTTGGTAAAAAGTCACAGCCACGTATTGGTTCGGTAATGATCGATTCAAGTTCCTGGGGCAATTTTGACATCTTGATGTTTGGTCACAATGATGTACTTTCTTCTCAGAAGGAAGAATTATTGTTGCAATGGATTGAAAATGGAGGGGGAGTCATTGCCAGTGCTTGTCCTTGGGGCTGGGTGCAAGTCACTGGAGGAGACTTGCAAAATTTTTCACAGAATCGAGTGATGTCCGAAGTAGGCATTCAGTACAGTGGAAATTATTCAAATGTTCAAAATGGTGTTTTTGCAATTACCTCAATCCCGGCGGAAGTGAATGCGACCGTTGCTTTGAAAGCGATTGTAGAAGGCGAGGATTGTTCTGAAATCGGTTCTTCTGCAGTGCAATTTGCCGCACAGGTTTCGCCAATTTTTAGAAATGAAGTTAATCAGGTATTAGTAACCAAGGGCCTCAATGGACCTACGTTAGAGAATGTAATCAAAAAAAATGAAGTTAGAGATAGGCTGTTTGTTACTAACTTTACCGCGGATTGGAAAAATAAAATGCCGGAGGATGTAGCGCCAGCTCCAGGAAGTGAGGTTTTTCCAGGAACAGTGGCAAACCAAGAGCAATTTTATGTTGAAGAGACAATCCGCCTAGATTCATCAGTTGATGGCTGGCAATCTACAGGCCTTTATCTTTGCCCGGGAGATGCAATGAATATCGAGGTGGTGCGCGGCTTGCCGACAGGGTGGCGCATCCGGATTGGTTGCCACAAGGATACGCTTTGGCATAAGGATGCATGGCAGCGATGGCCAGAGATTACATATGAAACAGATTTGCATAATCAAGGTAGCATTGCAACACCCTGGGGTGGTCTTATATATTTCATTGCAGGGAAACAATCGAATCCCATTGATGTAAAAATTGAATCAGTTGTTGAGGCGCCATTTTTTGATATCCAAAATATTAATGAGTGGAGTAAAGAGCGTTTGAAGCCTGCGCCTTGGGCTGAAATTAAGGGAAAACATATGATTCTTACCGTCCCCTCTATCTCAGTTCGCGAATTAGATAATCCTGAAGAGGTTGCAAATTTTTGGGATGAAATGTGCGTAGTGCATTGTGAACTGGCTGCTGTTCCTATGCATGCTCGCCCAGAGCGATTCGTTGCCGATCAACAAATATCAGCTGGTTATATGCACTCTGGATATCCAATTATGACATGGCTAGATGTTGCGACTCCGGTAAATGGAAAGCTTGCCAGGGTTCTAGATGTAGATGATTTAAAAAAGCGCGGGAGCTGGGGTCATTTTCATGAGGTCGGCCACAATCGGCAGCGCTCATGGTGGACATTTAGCGGCACAGGCGAAGTGACTTGTAACTTGTTTTCTCTTAGGGCTGGTGAAGTACTCTGCGGTATTGAGCCGTGGGAAAATTCTTGGTTAAAAAATCAGATGCGATCGGCAAAAAAATACTTAGATAATGGATCTAATTTTGAGGAGTGGAAAAAAAAGCCTGGAGTCGCCTTGATGACGTATGCCATGCTGCAAAAGCAATTTGGTTGGGAGCCATTTACAAGAGTTTTTGCCGAGTATGAATCGATGCCTTCATCACAAAGGCCATCTGCAAACCAAGATAAAATGGATGAATGGGTGCGTAGGATGTCTCTTGCGACTGGATATGATTTGCGTAATTACCATGAATGGTGGGGTATGCCACTTTCTGAGTCATTGAAATCAAATACAGAGTTGAATCAATTACCCGTCTGGATGCCAGAAGCGCTATGAATATGAATACTAAATTTGTGTGGAATGCTTCAAAATAGAAATAGAAGTACCATAGACAATCTATGCAACCAAAACGTAAAACTCGTGTGACTTGCGCACCTTCTCTTGCCCCATATCTCAAACAGGAATTAGAATCGTTGGGATTCGATTGCCTATCAATGGATAAGACAGGAGTTGAAATCGAAGCATCTACTGAAGATGCAATGTTGCTTAACTTACGTTTGCGAACGGCATTTCATGTATTGCAGAGGTTCGCTGATATTAATTGTCATAACGCTGATGAGCTCTACAACGAAGCAAAGCGTTTGCCATGGGATAGGGTGGTAGATCCCAATGGTTTTTTGTCTATTACTTCCAATGTGCGTAATGAATCAATCACAAATTCGATGTTTCCAAATTTGCGTTTAAAAGATGCTATCTGCGATAAACTTATCGACGCAGTTGGCAAGAGACCAGATTCTGGTTCTAGCACAGACGGCATGGTTGTTAGCATGCATTGGGTAGATAACAAGGCACGAATCTATCTTAATATGACCGGCAGAAAACTTTCAGATCGTGGCTATCGCAAGATGCCCTTCCTTGCACCAATGCGTGAAACAATTGCTGCTGCGGTGCTTATGGAAATGAATTACAGCGGCGACAAACCACTTGTTGTTCCAATGTGCGGCAGCGGCACACTTGCCATAGAAGCCGCGCTTATGGCAAAACATCGTGCTCCAGGATTACTTCGAAGCAATTATGGTTGTACGAAGTGGCTTGGTGTAGATAAAAATGTTTATTTAGAGGCAGTTCCAGTTACTTTGAATAGTTTTGTTGTAACAGGACAATACGCAAAAAATAGTCCAGAGAAAGCAGTTCAAAGAATTACAATTATTGATCAAAAGAAGATCGAGAAAATGGCTGCTGTTAATTTAAGAGATGTGCTTTCCAACTCCATGAATATTAGACTTACCCAAGATAATGTGTTAGGTTCTGGTATGAGTTTGCAAGGAATGAGTGGAGAGAATGTTAAAATTTTAATTGATGGTGTTCCAGTTATTGGGAGATTAAATGGAAATATAGATTTAAGTCAAATAAACCTAAATGATGTTGAAAGGATTGAAATTGTTGAAGGACCAATGTCTGTTAGCTACGGAACGAATGCGTTAGCAGGTGTGATTAATTTAATTACAAAAACAAATGGAACTAAGAAACTGTCTATTACTGCAAATTCTTTTAATGAGAACATAGGTCAATATAATATAGATGGAGGAGTTTCTACATCTATTAAAAATTCTACAATTGGATTTTTAGCAGGAAGAAACTACTTTGATGGATGGGTTGATGGGGATAAAGTTTTAGGTGAGGATCCGAGAATTGCAGACAGCACACGTTTTAAAAGTTGGAAACCGAAGATTCAATATTTTGGAAAAGCCAATTATCATTATCGATTAAAACAAGGAGAG
>CAJWSE010000097.1 GCA_913046275.1 uncultured Phycisphaerae bacterium
CAGTACAGATGCAGCGCTACCATGAGATAATGCAACAACGTAATCAACTAGCCCGATGGTACACCAGACGCCTTGGTGGAGTCACTGAAATCACATGCCCGACAATTGATGCAGGTATCGAAATGAGTTGGGACGGTTATGTAATAAGACTTAATGACAATTACACCCAAAGCGATCGAGACGAGATTATTCGTGGCCTTCATCGACATGAGATTGGTGCAGCTGACTATTTTCAATCAATCCCCACATTGCCCGCAATTGCAAAACACCTTAGTGCCACAGACGATTGCCCCGTCAGCAATTCCATCTCTGAACGAACAATTGCCTTGCCGTTCTACACTGCGATGACACAACGTGAAGTTAGCATTGTGGCACAAACACTAGAGTTAATGCTCACCAGAAGTAACTTCGGCAATTAACCGCACTTAGTAAATGTCAGTTTTTTTTGCTTCTGTACTTCAATGACCGGCACTTCTTTCGAGTCGTCACCCATCGAAACAATTGCGTCAAGAACATTGTACTTGTGCTGTCCTTCAAGCAAGTCAATAGCACATTTAGCTTGAGTAAAGTCCATCTGTAAAATGGCGCCCGCTTCTATAGATGGGTTTTCTAATCGTCGGATAATAATGGCCTCTTGTGGGCGCCGCCTTCGATCTAAAATCATGTTTGAAGCGAATATCAGGAACACTCCTACAAAGAGCATTATCTGTTTTGCATAGGATTGATTCGTTTCCTGCTGGAATCCAGAAGGTGCCTTTGTAGTAATAATGTCGATTTTAGTTACCGCATCTGCTGCAATAGATTGAATAGTTGAACGGAGCGATTGAAGTAGAATTGCTTCACTTCCAACCTGTTGACTTCGGCTTGCGACCCAATGCGAGGGTAACGTTAAACAAATCTCAGGCCGCACTGAATCCTTCATGGGAATTTGCAAATCTTTTTTAGAAGGCCGAGCGAATGTCACTGCAAGCGTCGATGCGCTAATTCCAAGTGCGTCATCAATCTTCTTTTTTAACTTCGCTGGATTTCGTTTGGTCAAAACAAAGTTGTTAGATTCACTGCATTCCATGCCTGTTTCATTATTAATCACAACAACTTGTTCTGGCAATAGACCATTTGTTGCGCCAGAAACTAATTTCCTAATTGCGCGGACGGTTGGAGCTGGAAGAAAATCATCTTCAGGAACAATAGAAACACATGCCGTCATTAACCTATGCGGAACCCCAATTCCAGTTTTCTTATGGTCTGACAGAACAACGGTCGATTGCTCAACCCCCCGGAGCCCGTTAATCATTTGCGCTAATTCTAATTGCCTTGATGAACGCGAAACATCGCTTTTTTCTAATGTTGTTTTGGGCATAAATTGTGACCAAAATGGCTTATTAGGATTTTCAAGGGTATTTTCAGCCTCAAAGGAAACTTCCGGGCCTGCAGTATGGTTTTTAGGCTGCAGCGACCAAATGATGCCAATAGTGAAACCTATAACACCAAAAGTAAACAATATGCGTTTCAAGTGTGGCTTAACCATGGTGTCCGTTACGAATTATCCTCTCCGTGCCCGCTCAAAAAGGGCAGACAAGACTGCTTAAGTACATCCGTGTACTAGTCAACTATATATCGTCTCTTAAGCTACAAAAAGGTTATTTTTTTGTTGTTTTTGCACCCGATCTTCGAGCGAGAATCAAAAAAACTAAAGCTGTGAGCGTGGCAGGGATAAAAAACGGAAATCGATTAAAAAATGTTTGACTGGTACTTAGAAACTGTGGATGGAGGAGACTTGATTGGTAGACCATTCCTGAAGGCCAACTTAAATCCTTTGCAATCACAGTCCCATTACGTTCAACGCTCAGCAAGGTCAATCCAAGTGGAGAAGGCTCAATAGACCATCGCCCACTTGGTTTTTGAAAACTGGCAATCGAGTGCGACGCTCCTTCGTTCACTCCAATCAGATACACGTACTCGCTGTCGGAAGACACTACAAGTAACCAATCGTCTTTGGCAAGCAAGTGCTCAAAGTCTCCTTCGAGCTCATAATTCTCGCCTCCGAGCCAATTCTTTTCTCCAAGCTCCCAGAGTGAGAAGCCTTCCTTATCTGGCACACCTGCAAAAATTTTGCCTTGACAGTTTGCAACGCGTGCGCCTGCCTGATCACAAAGAGATGGCAATTCACGGATCATGCCATTGACCTCATAAATTGCGGTTAAGCAATCGGCAGCAGAGCATACAAGGACCCCACCTTGGTACTCAATCATATCCACAGGATGAAATTCGCCAGAGATTGTCCATTGCATTTTGGAATATGGATTTTGGGTTGAACCCGTTGTTGCCAAATTCAATGCATAGACGCTGAATCCGTCTTCTCCATCTGATACAAACCACAGTGTTCCATCAGACATGAGTAAATCCACGGGCCTATGATGTAAGCGTTTTACAACTTCAAAAGTATTCTCATTCACCCTGCGGCAGATTGCGTAATCTAGCTCTCGAGATGCATCAAATTCAATAATGGAAGGATCCAAATCACCCACAAACCAAATTTCACCTTCAGATCCTGATGCTGCTAAGGGCATGCATAGTGATAAGCAGCTTAATAAGCAAACAATCACTTAAGTTTCCTTTGCTCAACAATTTTTGGCTGTAATGCGCTCTTCAAAAACTCGACATTCATGACACGTTCCATCGGCTCCCCTTCAACAACTGTGGAAATAAAATCGAACACAATTTTAATCTCAGATTCATTCCGATTATCTTTTATGTCAATATTTCCGCCAGTCTGCGGCCAATGCAACTCATGTAAATTTGCAATTTCTACTTTAATCGACTCAAGATGAACTGCTTCTGCTTCATGACCCCCATCTTTCATACAAATTCGGATTGGGCGCATTGCATTAGTTAACTCATGCATAGTCTCTTGTTGTGTAAACTTAGTGTAAGAGCAACTCCATTGCCGACCATGCTGATCGACTGAACGTACCTCACTATCGTGCACCGAAGCATTTTTTGTTGGAAGTGGCTCGAGCCCTAAAAGAATGAGTGCGACGTCAATACTGTTAAAGGCTGCTACATGACCTCCATAGGTAAGCTTTGATTCTTCACCCATCATGTCAAAGAGCCAATAGTCTTCGCCTTCACCACCAAACCACAAAAGAAGTTCACCTAACTTTGAAATGCGTAAAGAAAGAGCGCCGCCCTGTTTCCAAAAATCAAGCTCACCCTGCTCTTTATGTTTACCAGAATCGTCTTCCCATTTAAATTCAATAGCACCACGCCCGACTAGGCTCTCGAATTTTGATGTCCTGACCATATCATGATTCTGGTAAATCGAAATCTTTTGCTCATGCTGAAAGGTTGCTGAATCTTTCGGAGCACACGAAACAACAAACATTGCGATGATTCCAAGAAAGCGTATCAAAGGTCACCTTGCAAAATTTCGCCTAATTGTTCGGATAAATCTTGTATTTCTTCTTCCGCAATGCCCGGATTTTTTACTTTTACAGGACCCCCATCAGTGCCTTTAAAGCGTAAAAGCCAGAGTTCACCCTCCTCTAACTCCTCTCTTCCTACGAGCTGAAGCTTCCGTTTACGCAGTAAAACAAGCGCAAGAATGTATCGAAATGCCACTCGCTGGGGCTTCTCGTCATCTGCAAGCCGTTCGAATAAATCGACCAAAACGATATCGTCAATCTGAATATCCGGCTTTTTACCCGCTTCAGGGACAATATAGACCCAATTACTAAAAAGCCGCTCAGGCCTTTCGCCCCCTTTCCACGCCTGAATACTAAAATCAAGCCGCTCAAAGCCCTCGTCCTCCACTCTTTCGCAGAGTGCGGCCATTGCAGAATGACCGGGCTCTAGTAGCTCCCCCGAGGAAGCGCAGACGCCAGTTGGCCGAGATACACCGTGTGAATTTCCAAATCGTGACATATATGAGAATCCTACGCTATCAGCGTATAATTTGAGCACATGACTTGGACAATTTTTGGTTACGACGTATTTGAAGCTTTTATCGAACTCCTCATCATTTGGTTGAGTGTATTTTTGGTATTTAGATTTCTACAAGGTTCTCGGGGCGGCGGCGTCATTCGCGGGCTCGTAATCCTTCTTTTTCCACTTTGGCTATTGCAAGTTCTTGCTGACTGGACAGGCCATTTTGATCGCCTTGATTTTTTTGCAGAACAATTTTTAACATATGTCTTTTTACTTTTAATTATTATTTTTCAGCCTGAACTTCGTCAAGCAGCTGTAAGAGTAAGTCAGTCTGGGCTCTTTGCGCGTTTTAGAAATATTTCTTCGGTAGATACGACAACGCTTTCTGCGATAGCTGATGCTTCAACATTCTTAAGCCGCAACCAATTTGGCGGTCTAATTGCCATCGAAAGAGAAAACAGCACGAATGACCATGTAGTTGGTGGACAGCCACTTGATGCAGAAGTCAACTCACCACTGCTCAAATCAATTTTCTGGCCTAATAATCCATTGCATGATTTGGGCTGCATTGTACATGGAGACAGAATT
>CAJWSE010000098.1 GCA_913046275.1 uncultured Phycisphaerae bacterium
GTGCAGATTTAGATAGTCGTGTGATGTTGCTTGATGAATCTGCAGCATCGGTTCGCCGATGGGGAAATATGGCTGCTGATTGGCAGGTCGAGATGGTTGTAGATCTTGCGGAGAATTCCAGTGGATATTTGTCAGATGCAGCAGCTCGCCTAAATGGCGCTCTTGATCATCCGCATACTTCAGTAATGATTCTTTTGCCATGATATAAGTCAGATAAATAAAAAAAGCCCCGCTCAAAGAGCGGGGCTTTTTAAATTGCAGTGTATTATCAGTTACTCTTGTGATTTGCCAACTGCGCCTCCGAGAAGCGCGCCAGCGCCAGCGCCAAGAATCGTTGCGCCTGTATCGCCACCAATCGCTTGTCCTGCAAGTGCACCAACAGCTGCGCCAATGCCTGCGCCTTGCTCTGCTTTAGTGCAACCATTCAATGAAACTGTTACGAGAGCCGCCAATGTCAGTGTTGTGAGTAATTTTTTCATAACGAATCCTTTACTTGTATCGTTGTTCTTGTTCCTGGATATAGTTGCCTTGCTCGATACGTTCTTCTTGCATGGCAGCGTCTGTAGCAAATGTACCATCGATAATCGATTCCATGTTCGACTTTTTGCCGTTCGATGTTGTTTTTGTGCAACCTGCCATAGTCAAACAGACTATGGTGATGCCAATTGAAAGCACTGTGAATCGATTAATCTTCAAGGCCAGTGTATCCATCTGATGTTTGACTGGATGTAGTAGTGGTTGTGCCTGTTCGGATGACATTCCCATCAGCATCTAGCGTCTCGTGGATTGTTGTGCGACGAATTGTTGAGCCATTTGCAGATTGTTGCTGTTGTTGACGTCTTGCCTCTTCGTCTTGGCTATTGCCAATTGCGCCACCAACTAGTGCGCCAACCCCGGCGCCAATCAATGTCCCCCCGGTATCACCTCCAATAGCTTGGCCAGCAAGGGCTCCGATACCTGCACCCCAAGTTGCGCCTTCCTCGGTCTTTGAACACCCAAGTAAAGATGTTGTTGCAATTGCAGTGAGTGTTAATCCTAGAATTGTTTTGCTCATGGTAGATCTCCTATTGAATCTTTGTAATCTTAGACAAAAAATGTTATACCTCAATATAACGCTTTAAAACATAGATTGTTTCGTAGAAAGTTGTGTACTTTGTTTTCTTTTTCAAATTTCTCCACTCTCTTGCTTCCATTTAATGTTGCAGCCAATAGAGGGTTTTTGATGTGCTGGGGGGGAGTGGCCTTGAAGCAATGCCTTCAGCGCGTTTTTTATATCGCGGCCAGTTGAAATACCCGAAGACGGTCGCGATTCATCGAATTGTCCTCTGTAAAACAGAGTATTTTCAGCATCGTATAAAAAGATGTCTGGCGTGCATGTGGCCTCGAATTTTATTGCTACTTTTTGAGATTCATCATAAAGATAGGGGAAGTTCCAGTGGTATTGCTTTGCAGTTAAAAGCATATTTGGTGGGCTATCACCAGGATGTGCCTCAATATCATTCGAATTGATGCCATAAATATTGATATTGTTTGCTTTACAAAATTGACCAATTTCACCAAGAACGTTAGCTACATGGATGACAAAAGGGCAGTGGTTGCACATAAAAACGATTAGTGTGCCATTCTCCGAAGATGAATTCGTATACTCAGACCCATTGGCATCGGGCAAAGTAAAAAGTGGCATTTTTGATTTTAATGCGATCATTTTTGAAGGTGTCTCGGACATGGCGGGTCTCCTTTAGTTGCTCTATAATAGCCGATTCTATGAAAATACATGAATATCAAGCACGACAATTACTCGCAGATGCTGGTGTGCCAGTTCCTTCTGGAACAATGGTTCGCTCAATTGAAGAGGCAAATGCAGCTGCCAAAGATCTTTTTTCGAATGGTGCAACTCTTCTTGTTGTGAAAGCACAGGTGCACGCGGGTGGCCGCGGCAAAGCTGGATTTGTAAAACTATGCCGTTCTGCTGAAGAAGTCGATGAAGCTTCTCGTTACATGCTAAGTAACAAGATGGTTTCAGTGCAGACTGGTCCGGAAGGACTTGAAGTAACAAAGTTGCTCATTGCAGATGGTGTTGATATCGATAAGGAATTTTATCTTGCAATTACAACAGATCGTTCTAGTGGGTCGAATGCAATAATTGCATCAAGCGAAGGTGGCGTTGAAATTGAAACCGTTGCACATGAAAATCCAAATGCAATTAAAACGGTGCCAATTTGTCCACTGACTGGTCTTGAGCCATTTCAGGCGAGGCAACTTGCTTTCGACTTAGGATTTGTTGGAAAACAAGTTAGTCAAGCTGTTAATATCATGATGAGGCTCGCCGAAGTAGTGTCTGGGACAGATGCTTCGCTTGCTGAGATTAACCCATTGATTGTAACTCCTGCAACGGAAGCAGATCCTGATGGGAAAGTTTTAGCTATTGATGCAAAATTTGACTTTGATGACAACGCTCTTTTTAGACACCCTGATATTAAAGCAATGTTTGATTCAACTGAGGAAAACCCTTCAGAATTGAGAGCTTCTGAGTTTGGCCTAAACTTTATCGCGCTTGATGGCAATATTGGTTGCCTTGTGAATGGCGCTGGTTTGGCCATGGGTACTATGGATATCATTAAATTGCACGGCGGCAATCCTGCAAACTTTCTTGATGTAGGCGGAGCGGCTACTTTAGAAACTGTAACTGAAGCGTTTCGAATCATTCTTTCAGATGAAAAAGTAGAAGGTGTGCTCGTAAACATTTTTGGCGGCATTATGCAGTGCGACTTGATTGCAGAAGCGATTGTCGCTGCGGCAAAAGAAGTTGGATTTGTTGTGCCACTCGTAGTTCGTCTTGAAGGGACAAATGTTGAGCCTGCTCGCAAAATTCTAGAACTGGCGCAATCTGAACTTCCAACTATGCAGACTGCTACTGATTTAGAAGATGCTGCACAAAAAGTTGCTGCCGCAGTTGCAGCTACCTGTGCTTGATGCTCATTCTTTTTGATATAGATGGCACGATGCTTTCTTCAGAAGGTATTGGTGTCCGTTCGATTAATGAAACAGTTTATCGTTTACATAATATTAAATTTGCGCTTGAAGGAATCCCAGTTGGCGGTCGTCTCGACCCATTGATTTGGGATGACATATGTAGGAAGTACGATATTCAGAATTCAATAGAGGTGCATGAAGAATTCCGCCATCATTACACCGAAGTGCTCAATAAAAATATTAGTGATGTTAGGGTTAAGCTTTTGCCAGGTGTTTTTCGGATTCTTGAACAATTGAGTAAGCAACCGAATGTTACGCTTGGCATAGTTACCGGAAATTATAAAGAAACAGGAATAGCAAAGATAAAAGCATCTGGTCTTGATTGCTCCCTATTTACCGCTAATGCATGGGGGACTGATGGTGGAGTGCGTGCTGATTTGCCGCCAGTTGCCATTGCACAAAGCGCTAGTCATCAAGAAGTTGTTCTGTTTGGGGACACAATTCATGATGTAACAAGTGGCCAGTCTGCTGGTTGTAGAGTCATAGCAGTCTGTACGGGTTCGCATGACCGTGATACACTTGAGGCATCTAAGCCAGATCTTCTCCTCGATGATTTGTCAGATACAGAGGCGGTGCTTCATTGGATTTATCACACGCAAACCCGGTAACAGTTAATGAGCGCATCGATTCTCTAGATGTTCTTCGTGGCGTGGCTGTATTGGGCATTTTGCTGATGAATATCGTGGCCTTTTCTATGGTTTCGAGTGCTTACGATTTGCCATCCGTATACGGTGATTTGCACGGTGTTGATTGGTGGACATGGCTTACCCTTCATTATTTTGCAGATACAAAGTTCATGTCTATATTCTCCATTTTATTTGGTGCCGGAGTTTGCATATTTATGGAGCGAGCAAGCTCGAAGGGGCATTCTGCATGGAAGTTGCAATTCATTCGAATGGCCTGGCTACTTATATTCGGCTTAATTCATGCGTACGGTATTTGGTATGGCGATATTCTTGTTACTTACGCTTTTTGTGGTATCGCAATAGCGTTTATGCGTAATTGGAAACCATGGACTTTGTTTCTTCTTGGTTTTCCAGTTATGTTTTTATTACCTATCTCAATTATGCTCTTACTCTATTTAATGCTCCAGTTTGGATCAGAGGAAGATATTTTGAACATGCAGCAGGCGGGCTTATTAGCCTCTTCAGAGATGCAGGATGAAATAGCAGCATATACGGGAAGCTACCTCTCGCAGATCAAGCATCGAGCCGTCTTTGTGCTTTTTATGCATCTTTTTATGGTTCCTTTCTATCTCTTTTGGCATTGTCTTGGATTAATGATGGTTGGGATCGCAGGATTTAAGTGGGGGATTCTCTCGGCTAAATGTTCGCGATCTTTTTATGTTTGGCTATGCATCATTTCGTGCTGTATAGGATTTTCACTTATC
>CAJWSE010000099.1 GCA_913046275.1 uncultured Phycisphaerae bacterium
AAGCATGTCAGCAATGTACATTGTTGATGGAGGTGAAATCCACTCACGCGCGTGTTGCGTACCATTGAATAGCACTGCTGGCTTTTCGCCACCTCCTGCATTGATAACGATGCCGCGAATATCACGACCCTCGTGACTTTGACCGATGACGATACCAGTTGCAATGTCTGCATGGTCAATTAGAAATTGGTCGATATGTGCGTCGTACTCACTGATGATCCGGTAGTCACTGTAAAACGCATTTCCAATTGGTTGCGATGCTCGTGCTGTTCTGCGTTCAACATTACGTATTGAGATGAACTCCGAAAGATTTGAAACGACATTAGTATGCTTCAAGCCAAGCATTTTTAAAAACACTTCATCTTCTTGTTCAATGAGCCATGGACCTATGCCAGTTGCAGGTCGGCATGCCAATCCCTCAATGCCAGCTTCAAGTAATGCTGCAACAGCTTCTTCAGTGGGGACATCTATTTCAACGACTTTCTTCCCGATGTAATCGTTTGGATTTGGCATCGGCACAGTTGGTTCTGTAAAAGAAATTATGGTAGTGATGATGAGTGTAAACACGTATTCTCCGATCTCCCTTATGGACGAGCTGCAAAACGCCCCACACCACAAGTTTTCAAGTATAGCTCATCGACTTATAAAGTCAAGAAAACAAGCGGCTTGGGGTAATTTTAAAGCATGCAGAGGGGTCTTGATTTGCTATAATTTCGCCTTCCTATCCCCTATAGCTCAGTTGGTAGAGCGAGCGGCTGTTAACCGCTAGGTCATTGGTTCGAGTCCAATTGGGGGAGTTATTTGACGAAAGCCTGCGCAATTGCAGGCTTTCGTCGAATATTTTTGCAGTTTGCGCAAATTTCTATGTTTGTTTCACCTTCAAATAGCACAAAAAACAGGAAATGTCTTGGGTTATTCCTGCTCTATACGGATTATTTACTTTAATTCGATTCTTCCTTTTCCAGTTTGTCCATCAGTTGATTGAACGTCAATCCAGAGTGCAGAAGTATTTGAAAGTTTAAGAGGTGCCTGGACATGTGCGTGGTAATGGTCACCGTGAGCATCGGCTTTTGTTTTCATCGAACCTGTCCCATCTTCATTACCAATCCAAAGCCTGATAACTGCACCCTCTGAACCATGAACAAGAGCAATGTCGAGGTGATACTCATTTCCAGGAGCAAGTGTACCGTGGGCATCTATGTTCAGTGTGATTCCAGCGACGCTGATTGATTCCGAAATCGTTGGCTGATTTCCAGGGCTATGACTATGGCCATGACTGTGCGCTGTATCAGTGGGAGCAGCGGGCGCTGGTTTTGTAAACTCATTAGGTTGTTTTTGCTCTGTTTCATTGCAACTAATTAATAAAGAGAGTGTTGCAAGAAGTATTATGGGTGTTGTTGACTTCATGTGCGTTTCCTTTCAAGATTCTGTTTTTGTATTTCTATTTGCATGAAAAACGAGCGAAAAGCCCGCTGGGATTACAATTAGATTAAGTAGAGTTGATGTTAGCAAGCCACCAATAGTGACGATTGCGAGAGGAGCTAGCAGTTCGCTACCTGGCTTTCCTGATGCAAGTGCGAGTGGCGCAAGGCCAAGAACAGCAGAAAGAGCAGTCATTAATATTGGTACCAGTCGTTCCATCGATCCTTGCTTGATTGCATCAATGATTTGAAGGCCTTCATGTTCCATTAGATGCTCGTAATGATTGATAAGCAAGATGCCATTCCGGATTGAGATGCCAAAAAGTGTAATAAATCCGACCATGCTTGCAATTGAAATGACAGGAGCAACGTAGGTTCCGCCAAAACCGAGCATAGCAACCGTATTCGCAAGGATGTTTCCACCTTCCGTAAGGTAAATTGCGAGTACACCTCCGATGAGTGCCAATGGCATATTGATAAGTACAAGAAGTGCAGATCGAAGTTTGCCTGTTGAAATTTGAAGTAGCATTAGAATGAGCAAGCCAATTGCTATACCGGAAGCAATGATTGTTTTTGAAGCAGACTGTTGCGCTTCGAACTGACCACCATAGTGAGCAGTGTAGCCAGCATTTTGCACGATTGGATCAACAATGGACTGTACTTCTACAATAAGATCACCAAGATTTGAATCTTCTGCGACATTCAAAGATACTACAGCTTTTCGTTGAGCATTTTCGCGTGTAATTAAATTGCTCGTGCGTTCAGGGCCAATATTTGCAACATCTCTCAGTCTAACGATAGATCCATTTTTGCCTCTTAAAAGCAGATTCTTTACTTGTTCGATGGTTTTTCTTTGTGAGGGGTCAAGACGAACAACGAGGTTATATTTCCGCGTACCTTGATTAATAGTATCGACAACTTCGCCATACATAGCTTCTCGCACTTGTTCTGCAGCATCAGCAGGGCTTAAGCCGAACGAAGCAAGTTCGTGGTGTCGATAACTAATTGGAAGAGAGGTAATCATAACTTCTCGATTCGCATTTACATCTCGGACACTTTTTCCAAGGTCGTTCTTCAAAGCAACTTCGATTTCTTTCGCAATTTTGCGTAGTTTTTCTAAGTTATCACCGTAGACGCTGATTGCAATCGCGGCTGGTGTTCCAGAAAGTAAATGGCTAAGCCTATGTTCAATTGGCTGTCCAATCATTGTGGTAATACCGGGGATGGCATTTAATATAGTATCGATGTCTGCTCGGACGTCTGTTTGTGATGTATTGCCCGTGAGTGAAACTTCGATTTCAGAGCTACTGACGGGTTCAGCGTGCTCATCTCGCTCAGCACGACCAGTACGCCTAGCAACGGATTTGACTCCCTCAATTTTCATAATTTGCATTTCAACATTTGTGGCAAGGCGGTTGCTCTCAGCTAGTGATGTACCTGGAGGAGCGAATAGAAAAACAGTAAATGTGCCTTCATTAAATGAAGGTAGGAAGGAAGTTCCAAAAGTGCTTGCAAGGGATATAGCAATTAGCGTTGCGGTTACTGCTCCTCCCATTACCCATCCTCTGAAGTGAAGTGCAAAATGAAGGCCTTTGCTATAGTTTTTTTTCAAAATACGTACAAGATTGGGTTCTTTGATTTTCGAACTAATCTCTGAATTACCAAGCAAGACTTTGCATAGCACAGGAGTCAGCGTGAGTGCCACCACTAGTGAAGCGATAATAGAAATCATGTACGTTAGGGCAAGCGGTTGGAAGAATTTTCCTTCGATACCCTGCAAAAACAACAATGGAACAAAAACCAGGACGATGATTGTAGTGGCAAAAACCATGGCTGGTCTGATTTCATTACTTGCTTGAAATACAACATCGGTTGTGGATAACTTTTCTACTTTGGATAATCTGCTGTTTTGCTTTAATCTTCGATAGACATTCTCCACATCAATAATTGCATCATCAACAAGTACACCGATGGCTATCGTAAGGCCCCCCAAAGACATGACATTTAATCCAATTTTTAACCAGTCCATCATAAGAAGACCTATCGCTAGTGATACTGGTATCGCAGTTAATGTGATGATTGCTGTCCGCAGATTCATCAGGAATAAAAGGAGGACGATTGCAACAATGACAGTAGCTTCAATCAAAACTGTAGTAACGTTGCTTATTGCTCTATCAATAAAGTGCGATTGCCGAAAGACATCCCTATTAAGCACCATACCAGTAGGCAGTGTTTTTTCAATTTGATTAAACAGTGTGTCTATTTTTTGAGTGAGCGCAAGCGTATTTGTATTTGGTGATTTTTGAATTGATAAAATGACAGCAGGTGATCCAGAGTCGGAGCCCTCGCCGCGTTTCAGCGCCGCCCCAAGTTTGACATCCGCTACCTGGCCAATTGTTATTGGTACGCCGTCATTAAATGTAACAATAGTATTTTCAATATCACTGAGCTTGGTAACATTGCTTTTTTGACGAATTGGTATCTCAAAGCTTCCAACATTTGGTAAGTAGCCGGCGCTTGCTGTTGAATGTGCATTTCCAGCGGCATCGACTACATCAGATATAGTCAATCCATACAAACGTAAGTTTTCTTGGTCAACGTTCACCTGGTATTCAGGAAGTTCTCCGCCAATTGCAACAACTTGTGCAACGCCAGGGATGGCTAATACTTTATTGCGAAGGTCGAATTCGGCATAGGATCGCAAGTCGAGTTGCGATACATTGGCTTCATTTCCATCGAGCACAGAAAGTGAGATGAGCATGATTTCACCAGCAATGGAAGTAATTGGCGTGATGAATGGCTCAACTTCAGAAGGCAAATTTTTTTGGATGGTTGATAATCGCTCCGCAACGAGTTGTCGTGCATCGTATAAATTAGCTCCCCAATCTAAATCTACCCAGACAATGGATAGA
>CAJWSE010000100.1 GCA_913046275.1 uncultured Phycisphaerae bacterium
TGAATAATCAGTGCGCCGTTACTATCCTTAAGCTCTGGCCAAATGTCCACACCTTTGGTTGTTATTACAGGCAATCCGCACCCCATTGCCTCTGTAAAGACGATTCCAAAGTTTTCTTGTTTTGTTGGGAGAACAAACATATCAGCAAGTCGATAGAGAGAGGTCTTCCTATCACCTTCCACGTATCCAACAAAATGAACAGTTGATTCAAGGCCTAAAGCTAGAGTTTTTTCCTTGAGGATGGTTTCATATTTCTGTTCTCCGCTCCCTGCAATGATGAACTGTACATCATGGCTGCCTTTCAAATTAGAGGCGGCTTCGATTAACCGTTCAATTCCTTTTTTAGGGTGTATTCGAGAAAGGAATAAAATTATTGGTTTGGTTCGGTCAAATGATGGCCAGTGTTTATCCGGATCTGATGTTGAAGGTGGATGCAAGTATTGGCTTGGGTTAAAGACAAGTGGCACAACATCAATGTTTGCCTTTTTAATTCTCTTTCTCACCTGAGTAGCTTCTGCTTGAGCTGTGCAATGGATACTCGCGGCTTTAGTAAACATCGTGCGGCCGCCCAGTGCAAGGAATAGTTTTTTCTTGAGAGTACTTGTTTTCATAACCCAGTCATCAAGCATTCCATGTACAGAAATTACATAGGGCGTGCCAACTTTAAGAGCTATGTTGGCTAATTGGGGATTTGCAGGCTCCCAAGCAGTATGTAAATGCAGAATATCTGCTTGTTCAATATGTTCAGAAAGCAGTCGAAGGCGCTTTGCTGAAAACCTCATAGGCCTTTTGTCGAAGTTGCCTGTTTGTACTATTTGTACGCCAGATTCCGCTAAGGGCCAATCAGTACCACTGGTACTCATAAGAGTTATGCTGTTTATTTGTGGTGAAAGAGCCGTTGTGAGATCTAAAACAGCACGAACCACTCCTCCGTCTTCGAGATTTAATCTGGCGCAATAGTGAAGTATTTGCATGGTTTTCAGGTGTTCTTCGGATTTCGTGATTAGGGTATTGATTTTAGACCTTTAAGTGTGTAGTATCGGTCGTTTCGACGCATTTTGTGTCAAAACTCCTCTAACGTAGGGGGGTTACAATGAACCTTTATTTGGAGTTTCAGACTTATGTCAACAAGAAGCCTCATCGCCCCTCATGGTGGTACTTTGGTGAATCGATTTGCAGACGGAAATCTCGCTGAAGAAGCTGCATCATTTCCAAAAATCACACTTTCAACAAAACAAGCGTGCGATCTTGAAATGATTGCAATCGGTGCTTTTAGTCCTTTAACAGGATTCTGTAAAAAGGCTGATTTTGAATCAATATGCAAAAACATGCGTCTTGCAGATGGCACAGTTTGGCCCATTCCAATCACGCTCGCTGTTGAGGAAAATGTGAAAAACACATTATCAGAGGGCGGTAAAGCTGCGCTATATCACGCTGATGGCACTTTCATGGCAATCATGGACTGCGATGAGATTTACGCACATGACAAAAACCTTGAAATTCCAAATGTTTTTGGAACAGAAGATGAGGCGCATCCTGGAGCTAAGCAAGTCATGGATGAAGGGGAGTGGCTCATTGGTGGCGATATCCACGTTGCAACTGTAACTCCCGAAGTTGAACCAGGCGAACAATTTACAGAGTACCGTCTCGCACCTCAGGAAACACGAGCGGATTTTGCTGCACGTGGCTGGAAGACAGTCGCTGCATTTCAACCTCGCAATCCAATTCATCGTGCGCACGAATACCTTTGCAAATGTTCACAAGAAATTTGCGATGGCCTTTTAATTCACCCGCTTGTAGGTGAAACCAAAGAAGGTGATATTCCTGCAAACGTTCGAATGGATTGTTACAACACAATTATTGATAATTACTTTGTTCGTGATTACACAGCACTTTCAGTAATGCCAGCAGCAATGCGATATGCTGGTCCTCGTGAAGCAGTCTTGCACGCGCTTATTCGTAAAAACTATGGCGTAACACACTTTATTGTTGGTCGAGATCACGCCGGTGTTGGTGATTATTATGGTACATACGATGCTCAAAATATCTTTGATCAATTCACTACAGAAGAGATTGGAGTGACCCCGTTGAAATTTGAGCACGCAGCGTATTCAATCAAAGCGCAGGGTATGGTTAGCTCAAAGACTTTCCCGAAACTCGAGGGCGACCAAATTTTCCTTTCAGGTACAAAAGTGCGCGCGCTTCTCGAAGAAGGTGAGCGACCACCTGCTGAATTCTCCAGACCAGAAGTGGCTGACGTTCTTATTAAATGGGCAACATCAACAGTAACCGCATAACTCCACAAAAACTTTATTGCATAGCGAGAAAAAATAATGGCTGAACAAGTAGCAACTAACATCACATTTCATGAAGGCACAGTGACTGCTGAAGAACGAATTAAAAATATGGGTCAAAAGGGCGCAACCTTTTGGTTTACTGGACTCTCTGGTTCAGGCAAAAGCACAATTGCCGTTGCAGTTGAACAAGTTCTATTGAACCGAGGCAATCATGCCTATCGTCTTGATGGTGATAACATCAGAATGGGTCTTAATAAAAACCTTGGTTTCTCGCCAGAAGACCGAACAGAAAATATTCGTCGTATTGGTGAAGTGTCCAAATTGTTTGCAGATGCTGGCGTACTTTCAATTGCGAGTTTTATTAGTCCTTATGCTGAAGATCGCGAAGCTGTTCGATCATTACATGCCGAAAACAACGTGCCTTACTTTGAATGTCATATTGATTGTTCACTTGAAGCTGCTGAAGAGCGAGATCCTAAAGGACTTTACAAGAAAGCTCGTGCAGGAGAAATCAAAGGTTTTACTGGTATTGATGCGCCTTATGAAGCGCCTACAAATGCTGACCTTCATTTGAAAACACATGAAGATGATCTTCAAACTTGCGTAGCCAAAGTGATTGAATTTATTGATGCTCAAAATTTGAGCACTTAAGGTTTCTGAAACACATTTTTGAAAGGGCTTGGTTTACTTGAGTGAATCAAGCCCTTTTTCTTTTTAGTCTTTAGAATAACTATAAAATAGTTTAAGTTTATCGACGTTAGATCAATAGTTTTCAAAGCGTCTAGTTATCTTTTACGCTCCGCCATGAATGACTACATCATCAAATGTGTCCATCATCGATGGAGTGATGTTTCCATTTTCTGGATTTTCAAGACTGCTGAATGGGCTAATTGGGCTAATCTCTTGGTCTTGGTGCATCTGTTCATTTCCTACTTCAAGATACACAGCATCAGGCCCTGCAGAAATTAAAATGTATCTCCCACGAGCAGTTCCCCAGGCTGTTCCTGCCGCCCACTCAGTTGATGCATTGCTTGAATCAATTTCCCAGAATGTTGGATGGGCTAAAGATAGGGTGAGCCATGCGAGACGTTCGTCGTCTGTTTGCATTGTTTCGCTGAGTAAGCTGCTACTTGTATTTATGGCATCAGCCGTAAATGCACCTAACCCAGGGAGGTTATATTGTGGCAAATCATTATTATCATATGCTGCGATAATGGGTCCACTTTTTCGAATAGCGCGGAGGTAAATGATTGGTGTATCCCATGCGTCGATTAGTGTTGGAAATGAAAATGTTGTTGGATCACTCGTGTCGTAAGCGGTGTACTTTAGATCACTTGATTTAGGACTAAAGTATGGCTCATAGACCCTGCCATTAATCCAAGGTCCTTCACCAAATCTATTTGGATCAAAAGCTAAATCCCAGCCATTTATTGTAAATGATGGCCCCTGCGAATTTTCGCTGAAGGCATCAAATTCATCGCTCACCGTTGATGTAGAGTTGGTTGTTCTTGCACGCGCGCCACCCATTATTTCAAGCAGCGCATTTTGAGTTGGTGTAATTGTGGTGCCATCGACAGCGGAGTCTGGCAGAAGCCCTGGGTACCGTCCGTGGTCTAGTGCAAATTCATCGCATGCTCTTGCGAATGATTCCATAAGGGTTGATGTTTTTGTTTTCTTTGCAGCTTGTTGTACGCCGCTCAAAGCCGCGAGCAATATGCCTGCGAGCACGGCAATGATTGCAATTACAACAAGAATTTCGATTAGGGTGAAGCCAGTTCTGCGATGTTTTTTCGTTTGTTTCATGAGCGTTTTTCCAAAGTTAGTCATAATTCATAGTTACCGGTTCATCAAAAATCGATTCGCCACGCTCATCCGCATGTATAGAGTACGCATGCTCTGGTTAATTCGCAACC
>CAJWSE010000101.1 GCA_913046275.1 uncultured Phycisphaerae bacterium
ATCCCAAAGGCGCGTAACTCAGGCAATGGATCATTCAATACGTACGGCAGTTGATCATGTTGATATGCTGAATCAATGAGGGGCCAATAGAGAGTGTAAGAGTCAAGTAATCGTCCGCGAAGGGCGTCCACGGTATCCGCATGCGAAGCATTTGATGGAGGAAATGGCTGCGTGGGCATTAATTGAATGTGGGGTCCCTGTTCAACAGTAACAGGGGCTTCGCAGCCTAGGAATCCAGTTGAAACTGTCGTAATAGCAAGAATACATTGTGTATAAAGGCGTGACATGTTGCATGTGCAGTGTATTCGATTCTGTGTGAAACAAATGGCATTTCACACTAACAACTTTGTGGTTTGGTGCGTACAATACTCACTACGATGAGTAATTGGCAAGATGCTGAACAACATGCAGATCGAGCGTTAGAGATGTTCGAGCGGGGGCGATGGTCTGAGGCCGAGCATGAACTTCGACAGGCGCTTGATATTGATCCTGAACAAGGTGATTGGCACTTTAATCTTGGTTTAACATTGGAGCGTGTAGCAAGAGACGCAGAAGCACTTGCGAGTTATGAACAAGCGGCGCGATTACTCCCAGAAGCAGTAGATCCCCAGCTTGCTGCTGGCTCAGCGTGTTTGCGTTTGTTACGTTTTAAAGACGCTATTGCTTGGTTTGACCGTGTTATTGCGATTGAATCTTCAGTTGAGCCAGCATGGGCAATGCTGATTGATGCTAATGCATCTCTTGGTAACCACGATTCCGCTGAAACCGCATTTTATATGGCTCAGGATGCCCTAGAAGAGCCGAGTGCAAATGTGCTTGTTGCAATGAGTGGAAGCTTAATCTCGCGGGGGCTGAATGACAGGGCAGTTTGGTGTGCGAGAGAAGCTATGAAAATCGATGCAGATGTGCCTGGCGGTCGACTTAGATTAGCAGGCGGCTTAGTTGCGTCAGGCCAGTTACATCAAGCATCAAAAATTTTATTGCAAGAGTTACGTGAAGATCCAGGGAATGTGCAAGCGTTGCTCTTGCATGCTGATGTACTAGCAGATTCTGGTCGTACAAACGAAGCTCTTATAAAACTACATAGAGTACTAGAACTCGAACCAGCAAATGTTGACGCACATGTTCGAGCTGGTAAGTTTGCTATGGAAGAACAGCGTTGGGAAGAATCATTCATCGCTTGGGGGCTTGTTAGGCGTTTGCACCCAAGTCATAAAATGGCTCCGCTTCATCTAGCGCAAACATTGATTGCAATGAATCGTCCTTCTGCAGCAAGGCCGCTTCTTGAAGAATATGTTGATGGAATGGATGCGCAATCATCCTGTCGCGAGAAAATATTTATTGCAGAGCTGTCGCTTGCATCGGGCGACCCCACGCTTGCTGCATCAATGCTAGCCCCCTTGCAGTTATTAATTCCGAAAGATGACCCGCTGTTTATCAGGCATCTGCGGCTGTTGGCCGTTGCACTTTTTGCAAGTGGAGAAATCAAAAAAGGTGCTGCTGTAAGTAGGAAAGTACTCCGGCATGATTCTGGCTGTGTTGCTTCGATGCATAACCTTGCACTTGCTGCACTAAAGAAGAACCGATACTCTATCGCCCGAGGATGGGTGCAGCGCGGTTTGTTCGTCGATCCATTAGACAACGACCTTAGGCGTCTTCGAACCAAATTACTTTGGGAAGTTTTAGCTGAGTGGGTTACAAAGTTACTTAGGAAAAAGTAGCTCTACTTAACAGTTAGTTACCAAAGTTGATTTAGAGTGTTCCTGAAGTAAATGGAAGTAGTGCCATATATCGAGCTCGCTTGATGGCCTGTGCCACCATTCGTTGTTCTTTTGCAGAGGTGCCTAACCGTTTGCGGGAATAGATTTTGCCGTTTGGTGTCATTAATCTACGTAAATCTTCGATTGATTTGTAATCAATGTATTTTTTGTCACGGTTATCTGTTTTTAGATATGTTTTGGATTGGGTTCTGCCGTACTCTTTGCTCATTTAAGACCTTTCGTCATGGTTACGTTTGTAGCCCCATTTTGACTTCTAGGGCGACGATAAGAGAACGATTGTACAAAAAACATCAGTTTCTGGCAAGAGCAGGTATCCTGCACATAACATGGATCCTGTTATTGGCATTACAGTAAATTTGAAAGAAAACCGCTATCAATTAGCTTTACCTTATGTAGAAGCAGTTCGAAAAGCTGGAGGATTACCGGTTCTCCTACCTTCGGCGCTCGGTTTAGAGCAGCATTATGTATCAATTTGTGACGGTTTTATTTTTTCAGGTGGGAATGACCCAAAAACTGAAGAATGGGGTACGCCAACGCATCCTTCCGCCATCCCTGTCGAGAAAGAGAGGCAGGTATTTGAATTAGCTATGCTCAGATTACTATTAAAGTGCCCTCAAGTTCCTGTTTTAGGTATTTGCCTTGGGATGCAATGGATGGGTTTGCTTGCAGGCGGAACACTTGAGCAGGATCTTCCAGAGCCTTATGCATCAGCACATATGGACTGTGAGCATATTGTGCGAGGTTCTTTTGGCAAGGGCGTCGTGCATAGTTATCATCATCAAGCGTTAGTCGATTCAGGATCATTAGACGTTATCGCAAATTCAGATGATGGTGTTATTGAAGCAGTTCAAGATACGAAGCGGCATTGGTATAAAGGGGTGCAATGGCATCCAGAGCGCACCGTTGCACCACATCTTGGCCAAGAGATTTTTAATCAACTTGTACAATCATGTAAATTAGGAACAGCTAAATGATTGCACCGTCACCATTACAAGAAACTCTTCAACAATATTTAATCCCATATGACACATCGACGGGGGAAATAATCAGAGAAGGTGCAGCGGCCGGTGAATACGAAGCCAAACTTCTTTCAGAGTTTATTCCTTGGGGTGAAGATGGTTGTCAAGTGCTGGGAACTGCAGGTTCTGTGGAACTTGAATACGCAGCAATAAAAAAAACATGCGGAGTTTTTGACGCTTCATGTAGGGGGACCATTATGCTGCGTGGTTCAGACCGACTGGATTGTGTGAATAGGTTGACAACGCAAAAGGTTGACACATTAAAAAACGGTGACTCTTGTGTGGCGTTTGTGACTAGCCGTAAAGGTTCTATTATTGCCGACGTCCTTATCCATGTGATGGAAGGGCAAGTTTTATTGAGTGTTGATATTACTCAAGTTAATGAATTGCACGATCATATTAATAGCTACATTGTGATGGAAGAGGTTGAAGTAACCAATTGCACAGCAAAATATCACTGGCTATGGTGCTTTGGGCCAGAATACTATTTAGATGTGAACCAGCAAGAAGAGTTTTTGTTGCCGGTAGATTTCATCGGAATTCAAGGCGTAGCTATTTTGTTACTGAAGGAGCAATTGGTGGATAAATGGACTTCAATTGTCGAGGCTGGTGCACGGCCAATTGGATGGTACGCATTAAATATGGCAAGAGTAGAGCAGCGAATGCCAATGAGTATGATCGATTTTGATAGTTCATATCTGCCTCATGAAACGAATCTCATACAGAGTAGGGTCCGGTTCGATAAAGGTTGTTATCTTGGTCAAGAGGTCGTTGCAAGAATTGAATCACTTGGTACTCCAAAACGAAAAATAGTGAGTTTGCTTTTTGAATCAGAAGATTTGCCAGTAGCAGGCACACAAATTTGGCCTGATTCGACTGGTAGCGGTACTCCTGTTGGAATAGTGACTTCAAGCGCCATTAGCCCTTTGCGGGGCGGCGTACCTATTGCAATTGCAACTATTAAAAAAGGTCACAATGCATTGCATGAAACAGTATTTGCATATATTGGCCCTACGCTTCATCAGGCAATAATTCATGACATAGGGGCGTCGGAAACATCATGAAAGCTGCAGATAAAGTATTGAATATTACTGAAGTGGGGCCAAGGGATGGTTTGCAAAAATTTTCTATAGGTTGGGCAAGGTAATACTCTGGTTTCTTTTCTTTATAAG
>CAJWSE010000102.1 GCA_913046275.1 uncultured Phycisphaerae bacterium
TTCCGGCACAAACCTCACTGAAGTAAACCGCTTTGTAAAACAATTCGACATGATGAAGAAAATGTCAAAACAAATGACTGGTGGTGGCATGGCATCGAAGATGGCAGCACTTCAAAATGCTAGCGGGAGCATGGATCCGTCAGCGCTAGGCGGTTTAGCGGGAATGGGCCGAGGTTCAACAAAAACCCAAAGCCATAAGAAGCGTTTTAAACAACGCAAGCGCAAGTAAATAAAAAATATTAATCATCAAACGGCAATGGGTCATCGACTTCCCCTCGTGCCCAAGCATGTACTTTTGGCAGAAGTCGATCTTGAATCAAAATTTTAATGCACGCGGCTATCGGCACGGCTAGCAACATTCCATAAACCCCAAGAACACTGCCACCTGCAAGGACGGCAACAAAAATTGTAACGGGGTCTAGGTTAGTCGCTTTACCAGCAATAAGTGGCGTTAATAGCCAACCATCCAAACCTTGCACTACGCCGAAAATAAGTGCTGGCCAGAGCAAGATTGCCCACCATTCCATCCTACTTGCTTCAGAAACACCAAGTTGTTCTAGATAAAGCAATCCAATTGACAAAGGAATACCTACAAGACCTAAAAATGGAACCGCACAAAGAAAACCAATACCTATACCAAGCAAAATCGCATAAGGAACACCAATCACCATCCATCCTATTGCGAGCAAGACGCCCATGATAAACGCAATCACAATTCGGCCACGGACAAAACCCGCAACAGCCGCATCCATTTTTTTCAATAATGTAACAGTGTCATTTTTCCCCCCATCAGGAATAAGACTCGTAGCAAATTCTTTTACTTTAGGAAACCAAAGACTAAAAAAGAAAAAGTAAAATGGGATAAGTACCGCCAGCATCGCAAAATGAACGATTGCAGTAGCCACATTGTATGCAACATCACCTGTAGTTTGAGCTATAGAAACAAGACCAGAGCGTGCATTTTCTGTTACTGCTGGGAGATGGGTATCTTCAACTCGTACTACTGACGAAGCAATAGGGTCCATCGATTCATTAGACATTAATTCTGAAGGTTCTTGATAAGTCGAACTATCTGATATATTTGGAAGAAAATTAAGCGTATGCAAAATTTCATTCTTGACACTCTCAGGAGCATAATTTTGTGTAACTCGCTCAAGTTGTGAACGTAGTTTCCCATTTTGAACATCATTTACAAGTCCAGTTGTTTGCGCTACAACGAGAGGAATCGTCACCGCAAGTATAAGCAATACACTGATTGTCAGTAAAGTAAGAATGCCAGAGATAACGGGTATCCGACCAAGCGGAAATTTGGGGTTGTCCGCAAAAAAAGCAATAAGAGGCTCAAACAAATAAGCGAGTAGAAGTGCAACAAGAAGCGGAATCGTAATATCTCGCATGGCATATCCAACCCAGACTCCACACACAATCAAGATAATAAAAGCTAAATCTCTTACCCATTGAATTTGCCAGAGATGCAATTTTGTAATATCGTTAGAATCAGACCTGTTGTCGATAGACATTGCAGAACGCCTTATTGATTTGCGCCAACACAATTCGCAAGTTCATTCTCATGAAACACTTCATCAAATTGGAAGACGCTACGAAAATCATCTTCTGAATCTTGAGGGCTAGTTCGTAACAGTTCTAACTCAACCATATGAAAGACAATTGCACCAAAATCTTCCGTTCGGAATACGCCCCAGTTTCTTAATACCACTGGAGCGAGCAGACCAAACTGTTCAATTGCATAATCACGCAACCCCATACAAAGTTGCCGGCCTGAAACATGCCTACCCAATTCACCAAGACCACTTTCATCAAAATCAATATCTGCAAACAAGCCTGCTGTATAACCAAGGCCTTCCTGAACAAAAGAGAACGCAGCTGGAGAATAGTGCGTCCCTCGTGCTATTGCCGACCAGTCAAACTGAATTGGGATTGAAACTTGACTCATAGTTAATCAACAATCATATCGGCGAAATCATCACTTGTGCCACAGAGAACCCGTTTTTCAAGTCTTAAATGATATTTTTCCTGCCCTAAAGCCAAACTGGCATTTTCTTGGATGCTAGCAAATCAACCAATGGATCATCGCCAGCACGTTCAAAAATAAGCAACCCAGCAGTTTCCCCCTCTGTCAACGAAACGAGCCCTGGGTTGACTCCAAGGGCATTTGCGCCATTAATAGTACCCATCTTCAAAAGTTGTTGGTTATCTATATTTCCTTCAGCAAAAAGAAATCTCAATTCATCAATCACACTTATGCGGTCAGGCGTATCAAGGCAAAGCAAGGAATCCGTACCGATAGATACATTAACTCCCATATTAAGCAATTCGCGCCAGCGATGATTTTTGTGACCAAAATATGCACTTGCTCTTGGGCAATAGGAAAGCGAACATTTTGAACTTGCGAGCATGGAAATATGTTCATCTTCTAAGTAATTTAAATGTGCCGCAATGAATTTACACCCCCCTGCAAGCTGTAAAACCATTTCAAGTGGATGTGTTCCCCAGGTTTTTTTCTTGTCACTCGATACACCTAGTCGATTTTCGAGTTCAGCTATTGCTCCGCCTTTTGAATATGCATACTCTATTTCTTCTAATGTTTCACAAAGATGTGTAGATACTTTTCGACCACTCGCAAAGGCAGCTTTAAACACTTCTGGAGAACACGAATAAGGTGCATGAGGCGATAAGTCAAGTTCAATAGATAATGAACGAATGCGCTCCAGCACATTTGCTATTGAATTTGTAGAATCGATTAATTCGTAGAATGATGTCACATTCAGAGAAGATTGTTGCCCCATTAAAGCAGCCTCTTTTGAACCTGCAATGTCTCCAACAATTACGCTACCTCCTGCTCGGACAAGCTTTTCACCAAGTGCAAATGCAGACGAGACTGCCATTTTATTTTTCCTAATTGGCGAAACAACTTCCACAACCCAATCTGAGAAGGAATCCCTTGCTGGAACAGGGCCAGCCCCACTTAAATCTAAATGAGTATGTGTATTGACAAAAGAAGGCGTTAAAATTCCGTCAATCTGGGTAAGAGAGGCATTTTCGGGGATTCCAATTTCTTGGGGGGTTCCAACAGCAATAATTGAATTCTCTTGCGTAAGCACTGCGCCAGGTGAAGCGACAACCCCCCTATGGTCTACCAAAGCATGTACATGTGTCAGATTTCTAGGCATTCTTTGTCTCAAATCTACAAACGAGTTCATTAGGATTGGTACACTGTAACCGAAAGTCGAGATGGATCTCGATACGAAGTGCCAACAGAGGAGGATCCCATTCATGCGCACAACATTACTTTACACAGCAAGCGTCTTTACACTCGCGGGTATTTCAGCGACTGGATGTGTTCGGCACGACCGATACGATACTGCCCGAACAACAACACACTCTTTACAAGAGCAACTTGTCACAGCCCAAGCGGAATGTGATACTGCAACAAATGCGCTATCTGCTCGCGACCGACAACTTGCACAAGCTGAGGCAAATCTAAATGCACTGCAAGGTCAATACGATATGCTCGCGAGCGAACTCGACGCGATTGATGTTAAAAACAACAACTTGCTAACAACTGTGACGGATATTAAATTCGGACCACTTCCAATTGCAACACAACGTAAGCTTGCTGCACTTGCTGCAACATATCCCGATGATATGTGGTTTAATGCTGAGACAGGCATGATTCGTTTTGGAAGTGACTTTACATTCTCTAGCGGAAGCGCGAACCTAAAGAAAGATGCTAATGATGTCATTAGTAGAGTCGCAACAATTTTGAATTCACCTGAAGCTTCAAATTTTGAAATAGTCGTCATGGGACACACTGACAATATTCAGCCAAAAAATTCTGCTGGACGCTACCCCACAAACTGGGAACTCTCAACTGCTCGTTCAGCAAGTGTCGCTAAGACATTA
>CAJWSE010000103.1 GCA_913046275.1 uncultured Phycisphaerae bacterium
GTTTCCACAAGGGCATCGTACTTTTCCTGCATAGGACGTGATTTTGATTTTTTGTAGTTTGCTTTTGCTTTAGGGGCAAGCTCTGGCTGTTTAAGCAAATCCCATAGTGTTAACGCAATTTCTTTCACTCTCATCCCGTCGCCTTGCACTTGCTACCAGGCTGAATGGATCGGCCATTACAAAAGTCCTTCCAACTCATTGCTTTTCCACCAGCAGGTTTCAATTCCAGAATTTCGATACTTCCACTTCCAACCGCAATTGTTCCATCTTCAAGAATCCGTCCAACTTCACCAATACTTTCCTTCGAAATTGCTTTACTTACTTTGCAATCGATGCCCTGAATCGTCAAATGACAACCTGGCCAGGGCGAATACCCACAAATAGCATTTGCCACATCCGCCGAAGAACCAGATAAATCTAAAATAGCATCTTTCCGTGACATTTTAGGAGCATAGGTCACAAGTGCTTCGTCTTGAGCCGTGCCTATAAAATCACCCTGCAGCACATCAAGCACCAACTCTGGCCCAAGAAGCGCCAAGCGGTCGTGCAATTCGCCTGCCGTTTCCGCTATGCCAATTTCAGTTGAACGTTGTCCAAGTAAATGGCCAGCATCCATTTCTTGAGATAATGTGATAACACTAACTCCAGATTTTTTATCGCCATGCCTAACTGCGGCATTAATTGGAGCAGCCCCACGCCATCTCGGCAACAATGAAGCATGAAGATTAATCGTTGGACAAATATTAACTAATTCTTCACTGAGCTTTTGCCCAAAAGCAATAACAACCATAGCTTCAATATTTAAATCATGAACCAATTGAATAAATTCTTGCGTATTTACATTTTCTGGTTTAAATAAATCAAGACCATTGTCCGTAGACCATTGTCCAACTGGAGTTGACATGAGTGAACGATTTCGCCCTGCTAGCTTATCTATAGATGTTACAACCCCTATGACCTCATGTTGACTGCAGAGCGCCTGAAGTGTGGGCAAGCCAAATTCACCGGAGCCTAAAAAAAGCACTTTCATTGATTTAAAAGGCCTTTTCTAGATTTTTGATGACTTTACGATTAACTAACCTATCCATTGCAGACATTTTATCAGTAAGAAGAATGCCATCAAGATGATCATTCTCATGCTGCCATACTCTCGCAATAAATTCTTCACTGTCCTGATGAGCTTCTTTGCCGTGCTCATTCCAACCAGATATCCGAATGCCGAGTGGACGGCGAACATCACACCGAATCTCAGGCAAACTCAAGCAACCTTCTTCGGCTATAACCACCTCACTGGCAATTATCTCAAGAGTTGGGTTAATCCAGGCAAGCCCCACATTTTCTAGATTCGGATCTCGTGTCACAAACAGTCTCCAAGGTAAACCAACCTGTGGCGCTGCGAGCCCGACGCCTTCGTAATCAAACATCAATTCAATCATGCGCTGTGCAACTGCTTGCACATTAGCATCTGAAGCATCTACCTCTAAAGCACGCTGTTTGAGTATCGGGTCCGGGTACAAAACAAGATTTAATGATTGAGGATCAACTGACATGGGGTCATTCTACCCTAGGGACGTTCTCTCGATGTAGAATATAAATCACTCTTTAGGTAAGCAATATTATGGCATTATTTGGAAAAAAATCAGACGCTGAAGACATCTTCGTACCAGATCCGGAAAAAGCAAATGCATGGTTTGAACGAGCCCGTCAAATGGCCGAATCTCATAACTATGAATCCGCATTTGCGTTTTTCGCAAGTGGGTTTAAGCTTGACCCTAGAGATCTCGAGATTCACAACGAAGTCCTCCAAATTAGTTCGACGTATTACAGCCGCGGTGGAGAAGCAGCAACGAAAAAACAAATCAAACAAGTTGAAGGTTCGTCTGATATTGAAAAATTTGTCACTGCACTCTTCATCTGGTGGCATGACATTACTAATCCAAAGCATGGCATGAATGCAATTGCTACTGGTGTAAAGGCAAGCCAGACTGAATTTGGAAAGCTAATGGCAGATAAAATCCTCGGTCTCGCACAGCGAAGCGGGAAAGCTTTGTCACACAAAGAACTTAAAAATTTAATGGACCTGTTTAAATCAACAGACGCTTGGGATCAAGCGATTAAAGTTGGTCAAGCAGCATTAAAAATAAAGCCAGACGATTCTGTTTTAGAACGCGAGTTGAATGAGCTTGCCGCTGAGAGAGCGATGACCGAAGGTGGTTATGAAAACATGGGAGAAGAAGGTGGCTTTCGATCCATGGTCAAGGATATGGATAAACAACGCGAACTTGAAGAATCAGAATCACTTGCAGGCTCTGCAGGCAGTGAAGAGCGTGTCCTCGAGAGAGCAAAAACAGATCTTGAAGAAAATCCTACGTCATCAGACGCAGTGACAACATATGTCAAGTTATTGAAAAAACAAGCAACCAGCGATTCGATTAAGCAAGCATTCAAGGTGCTCATGGCAGGTTTTAAAAATACCCAGGAATATCGATTCCGAATGGAAGCAGCAGATATCAAAATTTCTATGGGCTTTAAACAACTTGAAGCAATGGAATCAGAACAAAATTCAAATCCAACGGACGACCTTTTAGCTCAAATCCAGAAAACTCGTGATGAAATTTACGCTTTTCAAAAAACAGAATATGAAGAACGAGCAAAGAAATATCCTACAGATCGAAAAATTCGTTTTCAACTTGGCGAGCTAGCTGTCCGTGATGGTGACATCAATCTTGCAATGGAATGTTTCCAGAAAGCAAAAGATGAACCTCGACTCCGTGTTCGTGCTGGACAAGAACTCGGACGATGTTTTTCTTCTGAAGGCTGGTTCTCCGAAGCTGCAGGCGAATTTAAAGAATCTATCAAAGCTCTTGGTGGAACAGATAGCGAGTTGGAATTATCGCTGCGCTATGATTTGATGCAATCACTTGCTGAAAAGGCAAGGAAGGATACCAACATTGATTTAGCTCGTGAAGCAATGGAAATTTGCTCGAGCATTGCTCGAAAAGATATTTCTTATCGAGATATTCGTGACTGCCGAAGAAACCTAGATGAACTCGTAAAAGAACTCGATTAGATTCAAATAGACTGTTCTTTTTTATTTAGTCGTGCCAAAGCGCATTCTGGTAACAAATTCGTCATATTGCTCTTTTGTATCAATCCCACTAGGTTGAGGGTCAACATGCGCGACCGAAATCGAAAATCCATTATCAAGTGCACGCATTTGTTCTAAACGACGAGCAATCTCATTTTGAGTTGGTTGCATCTGTACATAGGTCTGTAAGAAAACTGGCTTATATACATACAACCCAATATGCCTCAGCGAACCGCAAATAGCATCGCGGGTAAAATCGACTGCTTTATCACCATCGACAATTGCCTTTACGACATTTGTATTATTGAGCTCCTCATCCTGAAGAGGGCATACCGCCGTCGCCATAGATGCATTTGCGAGGGAGCCAATCGTTTTATCAATGACGATTGGATTAAGTTCGGGCTCATCCCCCTGCATATTGACCACAATATCGCAATCAAGACTATGCATCGCTTCTGCAATCCTACTCGTACCGTTTGGATGGCTTCCTGTCATGATGACTTCCGCTCCAAATGCACTGCAACGTTCTGCAATGTCTTTTGAATCAGTGGCGATATATGCCTCGGTTACAGCAGTGGCCGCCAAGGCATTTTCCCATGCATATTGAATCAATGGTCTCCCTGTTTCATCAGCAATCATCTTTGCTGAAAATCGTGATGAATCTATTCTTGCGGGGATGATTGCGATAACTCTTCTTGATTTCATCGGCGCTTGCATTTGTTTCCAATTCTAGATCTGAATAGAAACCCTTGATATCTTTTATCATTCATTCAGTTATTTAAAATTTAACATATATATTAAATAAAGAAAATCTAGTTATTATAAGTGCAAAAACC
>CAJWSE010000104.1 GCA_913046275.1 uncultured Phycisphaerae bacterium
CCTGAGGAACGAAGAGCATCTCACAAGCAGCCTGTCATAACAGTGCATGATGCTAAGCATAATAATTTGAAAAAGATAACTGCATCCTTTCCAAAAAATTCATTGGTCTGTGTGACAGGTGTTTCAGGAAGCGGTAAGTCTTCACTAGTAAACTATTCTTTTCTTGAATCTGCAAAAGCAGTTCTGAATAAGAAAAAACCAAGCTCCTCATTGTGTTCTAAAATTACAGGGCTTGGTTCAATTGATCGCATTATAGAAGTAGACCAGTCTCCTATTGGTCGAACCCCACGGTCAAATCCTGCAACCTATACAGGTATATTTGATGGGATACGGACATTGTTTTCCCAAACTCGAGAATCAAAGATAAGAGGATATAAACCAGGCAGATTTAGTTTTAACGTTAAGGGCGGCAGATGTGAAGCTTGTCAGGGTCAGGGTGTAAAAAGAATTGAAATGCACTTTTTACCTGATACCTATGTTGTTTGTGAGGAATGTGATGGTGCTCGTTATAACGCAGAAACGTTACAAGTTAAATGGCGCGGCTACACCATTAGCGAGATCTTAAACACAACCATTGAGCGGGCTGTTGATATATTCGAATCTCATGGTCGAATTGACCGTATGCTTAATTGTCTAATTGATGTGGGCCTAGGCTATCTCACGCTGGGTCAACCTTCAACCACACTCTCTGGTGGCGAGGCGCAACGTGTTAAGCTTGCAAGTGAGCTTGGCGTCCGTACAAACAATCATACGCTTTATATTTTGGATGAGCCAACAACTGGCTTGCATTTTGAAGATGTAAATAAACTTCTTGATGTTTTGCAGCGATTAGTTGACGCAGGAAATTCAGTAATAGTGATTGAGCATAATCTTGACATCATCAAGACGGCGGACTGGATTATCGATTTAGGTCCAGAGGGTGGAATTGGCGGCGGGTTAATTGTTGCCGAAGGGACACCCGAAGAAGTTGCAAAAGTGAAGAAGAGTTACACCGGAAAAGAACTTAAATCAATTTTGCCTAAGAAAAAATCTACTTCTTCGAGAAAACAAAAATGCGGCTCATGAAGAAATTGAAGGCCAGCCCTACTGCTGCGCCAATCGTTGCACCTATTGCGCCAGCAAGTGGGACGGATTCAGATTCAGATAAATAAAGTGTGATGAAGAAATTAACCAATGCGCCAATTGTGCAAACACATACAAAACCAAAATACTGTCTTAGAAATGATTGATGGTGCGAATCCCAAAATGCGAAACGCCTATCCCAGTAAAAATTCCAACTCATCGTTAGCCAAATAGCAAGTGCAATGGCAATAGGTGTTGTACTTATGATACGAGTGGCGCCCATCAATAAAAGTGTATATACACCTACTCCAATCATTCCAACGATTGCAAATGAGAAAAAACTGACAAGGCTTGGGTAGCAGTGTCGCATCAAGCGTATGACATGTTGCAAATATTGCCATTGAACGCTAAGTGTAAGTTTGCTTTCTCCTAGTTGTCTAGTACTAAAATGTATTGGAACTTCAACAACATTTTTGCAATCACATTTGACTATTAGTTCGAGGCCAATCTTATATCCGACTGGGCTTAAATCCTTTGCCGCATCAAATGTGCTTTTCTTAAATCCGAGAAAACCGCTCATTGGATCAAGAACTTTTGTAAATGGTCGTGCCATTAAAGTGGCTATTTTAGAATTGAGCCATCTTAAGAAGCCCCAGCCATCCTCTGTAGTACCCCCTGTTACATATCTTGACCCGACGGTGAAGTCGGATCCATTCTGTAGCGCATTGACCATTGCAGGAATTGCAGAGGCAGGATGTGATCCATCTGCATCCATGACGATGCAAAATTCTGTCTTCACTTCCTTTACTCCATCAATGACTGCTGGGCTTAACCCTTTATCTTCAGTTCTTATAAGAAGCCTAATCCAGCCCTTGCCTAGGTTGGAGATAAGTTCTTCAGTTCCATCCTGGGAGTTGTCGTCTACTATTATTAATTGAAGATCATGAAAAGTTGATTTTCGCACTTCTTCCACTGCTTGGATAAGGGAAGGCAGGCTTTCGACTTCTTCGTAGGTAGGAAGGACAATTGTTACTGTTGGTGTTGGCATTAAGTTAGAACCGCTTATGTGCTGGTCGTTCTCTATCTATTCGTACGCCAAGAATTGCTTGCAGGAGCTTAAAATCTTGTTGTGTTGTGACTTTGATATTTCGGCTATCACCTTCAATTAAATAAACAGGTTCTTTAAGTTTCTCGATAACTTGTGCATCATCTGTACACCCATGAAGGTCAGATTGTTCGTACGCTTTTCTAATTAATAAGGGGTCGAAAATTTGAGGAGTCTGTAATTCCCAAAGTGATGATCGGTCTATCGTTTCTTTTACTTCAAATAGGGATACCTTGGATTGAGTCGAATCGCCAAGTATTGCGTCTGCGATTGCATCTTCATCTCCAACAATAATGGCTTTTTCATGTGTTCGTTTTACAGTTCCTTGTATAGGAATCGCCGGAGCTACTGCAGAGTGATCTTTGCTTGCTAAAAGAAGTTGATCAAAAAGTTTATTGTCTAAGGCTGGTCTTGCTGCATCATGAACTAGAATCCGATCGACCTCAGTGCTCATTTCATGAAGTGCCTTTTGAACGCTTTCCCATCGATCAGTAGTTCCGCCTTGAATAAG
Source organism: uncultured Phycisphaerae bacterium (assembly GCA_913046275.1). The sequence goes on from CAJWSE010000104.1 coordinate 2,679, forward strand.
TTTCACGCCATGAAATGAAAGTGCAGGACCAAAACGTTCCTGGAAACCTTCAAAATCTTGCGAATCCCCTGCAACAATTATTTCCGTGACGTCTTCTCTTTTTGTAAAAAATTCAACAGTTCTTAAAAGAAGTGGACGGCCGCCAAGATCTTCAGCCAATTTATCTCTATCACCAAAACGGTGACTTTGACCTGCTGCTGGGATAATGACGCCTAGTTTCATATTTAAATTGTACTTTTAAAGTAAACGAGTGAAAACGAAGTAAATACCGATGATGGGACTCGAACCCATACTCCCTTAACGGGAACCGGATTTTGAATCCGGCGCGTCTGCCAATTCCGCCACATCGGCTTTATGTGGAGATAGGTATTTTAGCAGTCTAAATTGTTGTTAATGGTGAATTAAAACATCTTTTTTTGTATTGCATCGATGGTTTTTACCTTTACTATATATATACCTATACGTAGGCAAATGTACATATTGTGTGTACTTGGAGTTGAGAGAAAGATAATTGGAGAAAATCTGATGAATATTAAATGGACTTGTACAAGCGCTATTGCCTTGGCACTTACCTCTTATGCAGTTGTGGATATGGCTGAAGCTAATCCGCGCAAAACCATCACGGCAAATACATCGTTTCAAGTAGCACCTCAAAGAAGTGTTAGTGGATTTCGAGGTCTCGGCTTAGGGTCTTGTGACTCAGATAATATTACAGTTACAGAAAGCTTCAATACTTCAAGCTTAGTGCCAGGCAGTGCAGTAAGTTGCTTTGCTAGTAGTGGCACTCCTGAGCACAGCTATGGCAGGAGTCATGACCTGTCCTTAGGACAAACAGCGGGCTTACCACTTGAAGTGAGCTGCGTGAACTTTGGAATGGCTAGCCTTACTGATTCAATTACAGCTACAGTAAAAATATATCTAGATACTGATGGCGTCGCAGGACCCCAGGGTGATGGAAGCGACTTATGGGCGCTTGGTTCAACAACAGTAGATTTAAGTTCTGCTACTCCTGAAATGCTCTCGGTTCAATTTTCAAATCCAATACAACTTGATCCAGACTCACTGATCTTTGTCGAAATCATAATTCCAGAAATGTTCCCAGGGCAACATGAAATTGCATGTAACTCTGATGGTGAGTATTCACCTAGTTGGTTGAAAACTACAAATGGTGAATGTGGCATTATTTCCT
>CAJWSE010000105.1 GCA_913046275.1 uncultured Phycisphaerae bacterium
TTAATATAGTTTGCCTGATCAAGTTCTAGCCCTGAATCCTTGAGGAAGCTCGTCGTTGGAGTATGCCCGATTGCAATAAATAAACCACGCAAATCTAATATCGATTCTTCGCCAGTCACAGTATCCTCTAATCGGACGCCTGTAATCACATCATCACCGAGCACATCGACAACTGTTTTATTCCAAAGAGGTTCTGCGTTTGGCGCATCAAATATGCGTTTCTGCATGGCTTTGGACGCCCTAAACTCATCCCGCCTGTGAATGACATACACTTTTGATGCAAACTTTGTTAAATAACTTGCTTCTTCAAGCGCACTATCCCCTCCACCTACAACAGCCAACGGTTGATCTCGGAATGCAGGAAGTGCACCATCACATACCGCGCACGCACTCACTCCACCACCTGTTTGAGCAAGTCTCATTTCATTTTCCAAGCCAAGCCAATTTGCTGTAGCACCTGTTGCGATAATGACCGAATTAGCAAGAACAGTTTTGCCTTTTGAAGTTTCGAGCTTGAAAGGTTTCTCTGAAAAATCGCAGGAAACAATATCCTCCCCACAAGAACGAGTGCCAAATCGTTCCGCTTGTTTTTGAAAGGCCTGCATCATTTCAGGCCCAGTAATTCCATCTGGAAATCCAGGATAATTTTCAACTTCTGTAGTTAACATTAGTTGCCCACCTGGCAAGACAATCGATGGTTGTGATTTAGGCACTCCAACAAATACCAAAGGCTTTAAATCTGCTCGAGCAGCATAAATTGCTGAGGTCCACCCCGCGGGACCGCTACCAATAATGACGACGTTTTCTACTTCTGACATATCAATCTATTAAACCTGTATTTCGTTCTAGGGATTTAAGGGGCGGCCAAATTATCATATCTTCGCCTCCATTAAGACCACGGTCATCTTCATTGTTTACTGATACGCTATACAACAAACACTGGCCATCTTTCACAAACACATCCCCTGATTGTGTCACAATTCGCGTATCCTTAGTAATTCTGCGATACAAGAAGTTATCAACAGGATAACTGTATAACGTCCAATCAGCGTCTGTACGAAGCTTTAGTGGTCTAAAGCGATCTTGATTACTTGCTCTATTCAATAATTGTGCGTAGAGCATTTTCAAAGAGCGAGGGTAAACCTTATAGTGATTAATATAGCCACACAGCGCCGCAGAAACCGCCGTACCGTTAATCTGTGTTGTGAGAAGGTCGCGTTCAAAAAACAGCGATTGGATATCGCGGATGATAAGATTGACCGCCGCATATTTCACAGGATTGGACTTTTGTAATTCTGTGTCCACGGACAGTTGTGGATGAAATGGGCGCATCTTCCAACGACGCCACCAATCATCATAAATTTTATTCAATCGGCCAATCGAGTCCTCTCGACCACGATGGTTAGTAGCGATACGTTCCCAATATTTTGCTGCGCCAAAGCGAGTCAATGGCTCTTGACTTGCTTGAATATCCGTTAAAATTTCTCGAAATTTTGCGGGATCCGGCTCACCTGTCATCGTAAACAACTCACTGACAAGCTCTTCTCCAACAACACGATCACCTTCGGGCATTAATAATCGAGTTGGGTCCGTTCGAAGGTAAGGAATGCCATCCTTTGCAAACGAACGAAACTGCGTTGGCGTAAGTTTAGACCGGTATTCATAAAACATGTCCCTTGCATTTGCGAGGGCATCACCCAACATGGGCATAAATGCCAACTGCTCTTTCAAGAAATCGCGGTCACAAAATTTACGAAGGACGATAAGTTCAGACATTAAGAGATTAATTGCTCTGTCAGTTTCACCTACTTCAAACAATCGATAAAGTTCTGCAGTTGCCCAAAGGCAGGCTTTTTGGACTTCTGGAATATACCCAAAATGAAAACTGTGTAAATAACCATCGACGCCGATTTCAGCGACAATGTCATTCGTTCTAAATTGTGGCGGAACATTTTCACTACCATAAGGCAACCCTATAAGTGCACGCTTTGCAGACTCAATAAAAGCGCCGCCCATATGTTCATTTTCTTCTGCCCACGATGCTACCGACTCCCAACTTTCCATACCTGGCCAGATCGTATTCATATTAAATGAATCACTCATCGGTTCAGGGAGAGGTGTAATTGCCATGGCTGCATCAAAAAAGATTCGCCAAGATTTGACATCCTCGGTGCCCTCCGTCGCTGCTGTACTATTTAATTTCAACAAAACACCAGCACGATCACTTGCTAAAGCAGGTCGATGCACCATAGCCAGCAGGCCTAAAACTATCAAAAATCGTAATAACATCACTTAGTCCTCAAATTCGAGTTTCCATCATTAGATAGGTTCATGAGTGTACCAGATGATAGGGTGGTGGTCTTTCCTCCTAAGGGCGGATATCATGCCATATTCTTGAAGGTTTGAAAAGGAGAGAACCATGACTATCGTAGGTGTACCAACTGAAGTAAAAAAAGATGAACACCGAGTCGGAATGCGCCCTGTTGGCGCTGAAGTGCTGACTCAAGAAGGGCACCAAGTCTACATCCAAGCGGGTGCTGGCCTGGGTTGTGGCTATGACGATGACATGTACAAAGCAGCAGGCGCAACGATTCTAGCAACAGCAGATGAAATTTGGGGCATTGCAGATCTCATTGTAAAAGTCAAAGAACCTTTGAAAAATGAAATAAAAATGATTAAGGAAAATCAAATCGTTTTTACTTATTTACATTTAGCAGCAGGAAAACAACTAACTGAAGGTTTAATAAAATCCAAATCTGTTTGTATTGCCTATGAAACTATAACAGATAATAATGGAAGGTTGCCATTGCTTGCGCCAATGAGTGCTGTAGCAGGAAGAATGTCAATTCAAGCTGGAGCTCATTGTTTAGAAAAAAATCAAAAAGGAAGAGGTGTATTGTTAGGGGGAGCACCTAGTGTTGAACCTGCTACTGTTGTTATTCTTGGAGGTGGTGTAGTTGGAGAAAATGCAGCTTTAATGGCAACAGGGCTTAAAGCAAAAGTCCACATAG
>CAJWSE010000106.1 GCA_913046275.1 uncultured Phycisphaerae bacterium
ACAAGGAAGACATGAGGTCATGCAAACGTAAAGCATGCCCATTCCCGACAAACACCCATATTAGGAGGCATTTGTACCCCCATAGGCGACTTCTGTCAATCGATATTGGTAATTGAATCGGCGTTATTGATACGTAGAACGCCTCCCGCCGCAGAAATTTGCACCAATGGGTCTGAATCTTCCATCATAAGGGTCAATGGACCTAAGCTCAGCTGGTTCCCTTGAGCCCCCAATGCTGCTGCACACTGAGACCGAAGGCTGGCATAATTACTTGATGTAAAACGAAGCACTGGTTCCAAAGGCATTCTTGAGGGTGCTATTTCTGCCAGTGAGGTTGCAGCAACAAGCCGAACTTCATCCGGATAACGCGCGGGCGTTAGCAAAATTCCTTCTAGCGTTGAAATCACTTCGATATCTCGCAGCTCTCCAGCAATCTGACAAGCCATTGCCGTTATCTCTGCTTCTGCTGTTGAGCTAAAAATTGCAGCACGAATAACTTCTAGTTCTTGTTGCTCGCCTAAAAGCACAAGAGCTTCAGCAATTTGCAAATTAATTAATCGCCGCCGGATAGGTGCAATCAAAGAGGATGAAACTTTTAATGATTTGCGTAACATCGGTACAGCAGACTTATTACCCATTTGACCTAAAACGAGGGCAGCGTTACCCCGAAGTTCTGGATTTTCAGAGTACAGCATTGAAGCCAAGGGATTCAGATCTACATCACGGCCACACTTGTACATTGCATATAGCGCAGCCGCCTGCACGGATTTTGATTCATCTAGTAATAATGGCTCTAAAAGTGTAGAAATCTCACAAAGATTCTCTTCACCAATTGTCATCGTAGCGACAAAACGGACCCCTCGATTCTCGTCTCCAAGACCCAGGCGTACTGCCTGAATAAGTTGATCCTTTGGACCAAATTGCAATGCCTCGATTGCGTTCGCTCGTAAACGAGCATCTTTTGAGCTCGCGGCTTGGTTAAGAATTGAAAGTGCACTTTTTCGTACGGTATTTCCATCAACTACCATGGGTGTTTCAACTCGAACGCCGACTGTGTTATTCGCTATTGCCACAGAATCATTTTTTGAACTCCAGGGATTATCGCTAGCACGTTGAACTGCGTCTGGTCCACATGAGACTAAAAAGATTGCTGTACTGAAAATAAGTTTATTCATTTTTCCTTTGTACTCCATGAAGGCATGGAGAAGAGTATCAGAAGAATACTGCAACTAAGTGCAAACCATGCGACTTTATCTCCAACAAACCGACTTAATGGATAATTATTACTCCCATATACATCTACAATCATTGACGCCTGAGCAAGCAATGGCAATTGGCTATAAACCTTTCCTCTGCTATCAATTACGCAACTTATACCTGTATTTGCCACGCGAATCATTGGCGTTCGGTTTTCAATACAACGCATCCTCGCCTCTCTCACATGTTGCCAGTGTGCAGAAACATCCGCACCAAACCAGCCATCGTTACTTAGATTAATAAGCAAACTTGCCTTACGCTCGCCATGTTCCCATACTAAATTTCGAATCACACTAGGCACAGTATCTTCAAAACAAATAGGTGTTGCGAAAGAAATAGTCGTTGTTTCGCCATTCTCATATTGCGCAGGAACAGCGAAACGATTTACTTCGTAGCCTGGCTTTAAATCAAACAACATTGCCGCGCCAAATGTTGCACGAACCCACTCTTTCACAATATCCAACTTCTCTACATACGGAATTCGTTCGCCAAATGGTGTTAAAAAAGATTTGTCATAACGCTGTGTTGTCCCATCTGGTTTGACAAGGACAGCGGAGTTAAATTGTTCTTCTTGATTTACACTCAAGTATTTGTCACCCTCTTCAACTTGCACATCAATCCATGTTTGCGAACCAACGAGAATAGGAATTTGCAAATCCCTTGCGAGTAATTTGACTTGCTCTGACCAATACCAAAATGGCTTAAACACATCATCCCAAGGTTCGAAGTCCGACCGCCTTACTTCGAAACCACTACCAGGTACCATCGTTTCAGGCCAGACAATTAGCGCAGGTTGCACTTCAGCAACCTCGATTGCATCAACAGTGATTTCCATCGCACTCGTTACATCTTCTACTTGTTTCTCCCACGACCAAGAAACTTTATTACTTTGCGGAACATTGGTCTGAATAATCGCAATCGTTGTAGATGGGCTGAATAATAAGGGACGTTTAAAAAGCAGCCCATGATCACGCACAGTTGTGTCATAACAAATTAATGCGACAATTAAAATTGTCCACCATCGTGCTTGTTTAACTGTTGCGAGTAATGCGGAAACAGTCAGCACAAGGTAGCTTATTAACCAAACACCACCAAGAGACGCGATGGAAGCAAGTTCCCAATCGATAACTCCTGTCCCAACCAAATACCAGGGGTAACCATCAAAAAGAACAATGCCCCGCAAACATTCCAAGCCGACCCACAAGATAGGTGCAGATACAACCACAGATATTCGAGGTATGACTTGCACACGCTGCAATATGAATACAAAAAGCGGTGCCCATATTGACATGTACATCGCTAAAAAAAACCAACCTAGAAAAGCAACAGGAATAATCCATGAATGAAGAATGAGCCAAACAGGCATTTGCGTCAGAAAAAGAATTATGTATATTTGTTTTGATTGTCGCGCATGCAGTGCAATGCAAATCAACAATAGAGGCGCGATAAATGTGGCGATTCCAGAACCAACAGGCTCAGCAGAAAACCATGTACATAGTGCAGAACTTGCTGCCACTAGTACAAGGGTAAGGCAATTCATTATTTCCCAGCGTAGTCGATAAGGCTTGAGATTTCACTTCGCAATTCACTGCGAGGAACAACGCAATCAACAAAGCCGCATTCAAGGAGAAATTCAGATCGTTGAAAACCGTCGGGCAACTCTTGCTTAATCGTTTGCTGAATGACTCTTGGGCCGGCAAAACCAATTAACGCTCCTGGCTCAGCAAAAGTAATATCTCCAAGC
>CAJWSE010000107.1 GCA_913046275.1 uncultured Phycisphaerae bacterium
ACCAATATCGGAGTGTGATGAGGCGAGGCGTTTGACAACTTCACTAACGCGCGCAGTTTCAGCTCTGGAAGATTTTAAAAATTTTCTTCGAGCAGGAGTATTAAAAAAGAGTCGCTTTATCTCTACTTTTGTGCCCGCATTACCGGCAACTGGTTTCGGGTGGGACATAGATCCACCATCAACTTCAATTTGAACACTCGATTCATCCGCAAATCTTCTCGTTGTTAAAATAAGATGGCTAATTGAACCAATGGATGCCAGTGCTTCACCTCGAAATCCTAGCGAAGCAATCGCTGCAAGATCTTCTTCTGCTGCTATTTTACTTGTTGCATGTGGTGTTACAGCAAGTTCAATTTCCTCTGGGGCAATTCCAGAACCATTATCACTTACACGGATTGAATCAATGCCACCATTTTCTAAGGCAATTTCTACCCGTGTACTACCCGCATCAATTGCATTCTCTACGAGTTCTTTGACAATACTTGCAGGTCTATCTACCACCTCTCCAGCGGCAATTTGGTTGATTAAAACTGGAGGCAACTTCCGAATGGTCATATCGTTCCCTCTGCGGCTTTCCAAGAGCGCTTCATCACGACTGGCATCCTTCTCCCTCTTCCAAATGAACGCGGAGTTGTTTTTAAAATAACAGGAGCTTGCTCTCTTTTAAACTGAGCAAGATCTACCATTCGAATGACTTTATCAACAAGTTCACAATCAAATTGATTCGTCTCAATAATCCCAGATACACTCAATTCATCATCAAGGTGAAGTTTTAATATGGCATCGAGTTCGTCATACTCTGGCAAAGAATCTTGATCGCACTGATTAGGCTTAAGCTCGGCTGATGGCGGCTTTGTTATGGATGACGATGGTATTGGGCATTTTGCAAAATCCAACTTTTCAAAATTAGCATTAATCCAATTTGAAATAAGCCAAACATCCGTTTTATACAGATCCCCAATAACTGAAACTGCTCCGTTCATATCTCCATAAAGAGTACTGTAGCCAACCGCGAATTCACTTTTATTACCTGTGGCCATCAACAACGCCCCTGTTTGATTTGCGATAGCCATTAATAGCAAACCACGAATTCGAGCTTGAACATTTTCTTCTGCAAGCCCACTCGGCTGCATGTTATTTTCGGCCATGGTTTCTTCAAAAGCACTATGAAGATGTTCTATAGGTAATGTCTCCACAAAAATACCAAGGTTAGATGCAAGTTTTTCAGCATCTTCGATTGAACTTAGTGATGAATATCGAGAGGGCATCAATACGCCACGCACATGAGTAGGACCGAGCGCTGCAGTAACAACGGTCGCAACAAGTGCCGAATCTATTCCCCCTGAAATACCTAAGACTGCTTTCGTATGACCGGATTTAGAAAAATAATCACGAGTCCCTAATACAAGAGCAGACCACAATTCTTCTTCTAATGAAAGAAACGTTGGCGCAAGTGGAACGCTTTGGCGTTCTTTAACAGCGCACTCACCAGATTCGAACTGAGGCAATGAATCTAATACACCTATTGGAGAGGCGACGAACGAGCCGCCATCAAAAATAAGATCGTCATTTGCACCAACTTGATTACACAAGGCAATCGTAACGCCATGTTTTCGTGCCATCTCTTTAGCATAATGGACACGTTTTTTATGCTTGCCCCGAACAAAAGGAGAAGCACTGGGTGCAAGTATATAATCACACTTTGCAGCGATTAATTCATCCAGAGGACTTGAATCATATTGCTGAGTGATATGCACATCATTCCCTTCCCAAAAGTCTTCACAAATTGCAATTCCTATTTTTTCGACACCGAGGCGGAAAGTTGTAACCTTATCTCCACATTCAAAATATCGCGTCTCATCAAAGATGTCGTAATGTGGCAATAATTGCTTGTCGGCGCAAGCAATTATTTGACCCTCACGCACAACCGTTACACTATTTCGAACATGCCCCGTTTTCGGATCTATGCGGGGATGTCCAACAGTAAATGTTTTGTTCGAACAAATACTAGCAAGCTGAAAGACTGCCCCTTCACAACTTCGAATAAACTCCTGACTCAATAATAAGTCACGCGGCGGATACCCACAAATAGAAAGTTCAGGCGTCACAATTATGTCCAGATCATCAGTCATCGCATTAACAGCATCTGCAATTCGCGCCACATTACCATGAACATCACCTACAGTTGGGTTAAATTGGACGAGTCCTATTTGCAGCATAGATGCATATAGTAACAATGCACCGCGAGCCCGCAAAAAGGCGGGCTCGCAGATCACACATTGGTCGGAGAAACCAAGTAGGAAAGGAGTTAAAGGTCAATAAACGACTGATACGGCGTGTTCGATTGAATCGATAACTTGACGCACAGTAAATGGCTTTCTTAATACGCTATCAAATCCACTGCAAGTCAAGCTTGTAATCTGACCTTCGGTCAGGCGGCCGCTCATCGCAATAATTTTGGTAGCTTGCATATCTTCGTTATTGCGAATTGAATTCGTAAAAGCAGAATAATTGTCGCCACATAATGAAAGATCGAACAGTATTACATGTGGGCGGAAGCGCTCGCATTCAACACCTGCTGCAAAAGGATCATTACTTGTCTGCACTACATAATCCGTTTGTTCTGCAAAGACACGCTCTAGAGTTTCACAAACTTCTTTATCATTATCTACTACAAGGACTCTAGTATTGCCAGACATAAGGCCATCAAATGGAATACCGTGCTCCTGCATAAAATTTAGGAGTGATTGGACTGGAATTCGACGATCCTTAGAACCAGGAATTCGATACCCCTCAATTTGACCTGAATCAAACCACTTGCTTACTGTACGCGCAGCGACATTACAAATCTTTGCCACTTCACCAGTTGTTAGTACATCTTTATCGAACGGATTCATCATTGACTCGTTCACTTTCAGTTAGAGTTCAGTTAGTGCCGCGTCTATACGCAGAATTACGACAACTGAGGT
>CAJWSE010000108.1 GCA_913046275.1 uncultured Phycisphaerae bacterium
AAGAGCTTGTAATACAAACATATTAACACTTACATCAAATCTCATCCGCGGAGAAAAACCACAAACTGTTGCAGGTCTTATACAATGTATTTTAATTTTATCTTTATAACTTAGCAATACTCTTTCAGCTACCATTTTCGTTTTATTGTAAGCAGAAATTGGAACCAAATCTAAATCTTCAGTAACATTCGGCTCTGTCTTAACCCCATAAACACTCCCAGAAGAGGCGAAAATAAATTGCTTAACCCCTTGACGAACAGCCTTGTCAGCCAACTGCATGGTAGCGAGCGCGCTAATCTCCCAAGTAAGCTTAGGATTCAGATCGCCGCAGGGGTCATTAGCCACGGATGATAAATGAATAACGATATCAACGTTTTGAAGATTAATGTTGTCAATTTCACGCACATCCACCGGTTCAGCATTTTCAGCTTTGTATTTATTTATTCCGACAATCACCTCCTGCCCCTGGTCAATCATGGCCTGCCTGCGTGCCGCGGAGGCTTCTATCTGCTGTTTGGGCATTCCTGATTCAACAGCTTTTGTCATTCCTCCGAGTCTTTCTACCTTGTTAAGCAGTTTTGTTGATTCCTGAATCAGTGATTCAGAAAGTGATTCCATAAAATAAGACCCTACTCGGCTCTTAAGCGAATTAGCCTTACCTACATAGATGATTTCACCGCCAAAGTCATGCATTAAATAAACCCCCGGCTCTTTAGGCAGTGTTTTTGCAAAAGAAGCGAGGTTTTTCCTCTTTTCTTCCCACTCAGATGCAATTTTTTCGTTCTTCATACGATTTATTATTCTAACACCGGACATATCAAACTGTTTTCTGACTTGTTTTCTAACTTTTTTAATTGTATGATTACATGTTCACAACCTTATAAAACCCTTTTATTTACACCTATTGGAGAATATAAAATGAAGAAACTACTAACCCTAACACTTATGACCATCATTAGTTTTGCTATTGCCGGTTGCAACAAGACAAGCAAAGTTAATGCTAGCGCTACATCTGCTACAGCTAGCTCATGCAGTGCATCTGCTGACGCATGCTGTGGATCAGAAGCATGCGGCACTGATGCAAAGGCAATGCCAGCTGCTGCAGGTACAAATGATTCCTGTTGCTCAAGCATGAAAAAAATGGAAAAAATGACTAAAACTAAACCAGCTGCTGCAGGTACTACAAGCGGTGCATGTGACCCTAGCGACTGCGCTGATATGAAAATGACTTGCCCAATGAGCGGTCGCAAGTAATTCTTCTGATCGACTTTTAGAAAGCCCCTCCAAATTGGAGGGGCTTTTTTCATACACACGATACAATGGGCCTGTGAACAATTTAATCCTAAAAAATGGACGAATAATCGATCCTTTCAATAATATTGACATGGTTGGAAGCATTCGGATTGTTAACGGAAAAATTTCGGAAGTCTCTGAGTCTTCATTTAAGAATTACGATGAAAGTATTGATTGCACAAATTGCATCATCTCGCCTGGCCTGATTGATATTCACGTCCACTTCCGTGAACCTAGCAGCGGAAACCATGAAGAAACAATCGAAAGCGGAAGTGCATCAGCAGTCGCAGGTGGATATACAACTGTTTGCACGATGCCCAACACTACGCCCGCAATCGACACGCCTGAACTGGTTCAAAAAAACATCTCTATTGCAAAAAACGTTGGACTTTGCCGAGTCTTGCCAACAGCTTGTGCAACGTTACAACGCCAGGGTAAATACATTTCACCTATAAAAGAACTAGTTGCTGCGGGTGCCATTGCTATCACCGATGATGGTGATGTTGTTGAAGATAATATAATCATGCAAACAGTTCTTGAAGAGTGTGCGAAATGCAACGTTCCATTTATGCAACATTGCCAAGACCCCACCATGACCATCAAAGGAGTAATGAATGCTGGGCACATTCAAGAAGAACTTGGATACGGCCCATGGCCACGAATCGCTGAAGAATCTATCATCAAGCGAGACATTAACCTGAATCAATCAATTGGTGCAAAATGGCATGCGCAACATCTCAGTAGTGGAGGAAGTATTGAGCTTATTCGAAACGCACAGCAAAGCACTATCCCCATCTCAGGCGAGGCGTCCCCCCACCATTTATTGCTCACAGATGAAGCGTGTAAAACGATTGGACCTATGGCTAAAATGAATCCGCCACTTAGGCAACAATCCGACATAGACGCAATCAAGAAAGGAATTGTTGATGGAACTATTACTATTCTGGCGACTGACCACGCTCCCCATCCACTCTACACAAAAGATTGCCCTTTTCCAGAGGCCTCATTTGGAATAGTTGGCCTCGATTGCGCACTGGCACTTTACGCAAGAGCACTTCTTGACGATGGGACATTGAATTGGTCTAAAATGCTGGCAATGATGACGTGTAATCCTGCCGCTTTGATCAATAGACCAGACCTTGGTCATCTTTCAGTTGGTGCGAATGCAGATATAACAATCATTAACCCACATGCTCGCACAACAATCAAAACATCAAATTTTGCTTCCATGGGTAAAAATTGCCCATTTGACGGCTGGAAAGTGCATTGCGCACCAATAGCGACGATTTATGGCGGGAAAATAGTTTATGGTTCCGATTGGGCGGGTTCGAAGCATTGCAAAAAAACGTAACAATAGCTAAAATTATCAATTCAGCTCATTATTGAGCAACGGTCGAAGCGAGGTGGGCTCGCCAAAACCGAGTCTTTTTTCGTGTCTATTGATGGACACAACGACGTGAAGCGCCCTTGAGCA
>CAJWSE010000109.1 GCA_913046275.1 uncultured Phycisphaerae bacterium
TCTTAAGATACACTCCAAATGATAACTCAATGATTTATGCGAGTTTCTCACAAGGGGTACTTCCTGGTAAAGCCAACGATGCTGTAGCGAATGCAACAGATTACGAGCTAGAACAATACAGAGCCACTCAACCAAACGTGAGGAGATTTCTTGAAGAAGAAGAGCTCACTCTAGGCATCGCAATCGATTCAAGTGCTTCGATGGATTTTGGAAATCCAAATAAGTTCGATTTTGCACGTCGCCTCGCAATGGCATTGGGATATACGGCACTAAGTAGCCACAATAAAGTAACAGTATTTAGTTTTAATAGTAATGGCGTTCAAAGATTAACCGGCCTTCGTGGTCGGCAAAGAACAAGAGAAATGGGGCAGTGGTTATTGGATTCTGTCGCATCGGGGGGAACATCATTTGCAGATGCGTGTAAGACTATTTCAAGTTCAAGAGTAGGTCGAGGGGTACTCGTCATTTTGAGTGATCTTTTAGATCAAGAAGGCGTTTCGCAAGGGTTGAAGTATCTCGTTGGAGGTGGTTGGGATATTTTTGTAATTCAAATACTTGCACCAGAAGAGATATCACCGATTGATGCAGGGCTTGAAGGAGACTTGCGTCTTGAAGATGTTGAAACAGGCGAAGCCTGTGATGTAACGGCAACAGCACTGCTGGTTTCAAATTATAAAAAAAGGCTTGAGGAGCACTGCGATAATCTTAGAGAACAATGCGTTCGAATTGGAATTGGTAGCGCTCGAGTTTCAACGGATATTAACATTGAGAAACTGCTAATAGAGTTTTTGCGTGGTAGGGGGTTACTTCGTTGATTTGGCTTTCTCCGATGTCTGGATTAGTTTTAGGCGCAATTGTTATTCCTTTGTTACTCTTGTTGTATTTTCTTCGACTTCGAAGGCAAACAGTGCAAATTTCTTCAACTATGCTTTGGGAGCGTGCGGTCGAAGATTTGCATGCTAATACTCCATTTCAAAAATTACGACCTAGTAGCTTGCTTTTACTTCAACTTATTGCGCTCGGACTCGTAGTAGTTGCAATTATGCAACCGCAAATGCAGGGTGCGGTCGAAAATGATGGAAAACATGTTCTTCTTATTGATAATTCTGGATCAATGATGGTTGAAGAAGAAGGATTTACTAGGCTTGATTTAGCAAAAGAAAAAGCAATGCAACTTGTAGAACAAATGTATGGTGGTGGATTATTTTCGAGTACGGGGAGTGAAACAATGGTAATCGCGTTCTCAGATACTGCAACTCTTGTATTGCCATTTACAGATTCAAAACAACAAATATTGCATGCGATTCAATCGATACAACCAACTCATGGTCGTTCACTAATTGGCGAATCGCTACAGTTGGCAAGGGCATATACATCTAACGTTAATCCCGAGAGTGCGGGCATTTCTGAAGAAGAAGCAGCGCAGTACGATGTTTTTAGCGATGGTCTCATTGATGATTTAGCAACCCAAGCAATGCAGCGTGGTGAATCATTCCACTATCACAAAATTGGGGCAATAAGTGGAAATGTTGGTATTGCAACCATCAATGCAAAAAGGCCAACAGAGTCGAGTAATGAGGTGCAGGTGTTTCTCTCATTATTAAATACCCACAATGTTCCAAAAATAGTTGATGTAGAACTTAGGTTGGACGGTATTCCAATAGGTGTACAGCAGGTAAAAATTCCTTCACAACTTGAAGTGCCTGGTAATGCTAGTGTAGTGTTTTCCCCTTTTGAATTGCCAAGTTCAGGACTTATTCAAGCGATGGTTTTGCAGGATGATTCGCTTGGCATGGACAATATTGCATCATTCGTTATCCAGCCAGCAAAGCAGCTTAAAGTGCTACTGGCTGAGCAGGGCGCGCCTATTTTGCAGACTATTTTAGAAGGAATGTCTCTGGCAGAACTTAAAGTAGTTGATGCATTGGCTCTCGAATCATTGATTCGATCTGGTGATACATCAAACTTTGATGTTGTTGTTGCGCGAGATATGAATATGAAAGAGCTTCCCTTTGGATCTTTTTTACTCTTTGGCCCACCGCCACCTATTAAGGCATTTGAGTCATTTGTCGAAGGAGAACCGCAGGTCATGCTTGTTTCTGATGAAGAACATCAAGCAATGAGATTTGTTCGTTATGAAGATGTAATTGTGACTACAGGGTATGACATTGTTTTGAGCGATACGGTTCGTGTATTGCTTGAAGGGAGTCACTGGCCAGCGATTATGTCATATCGCTCGAATGAATCCCATATTATTTATGCTGCATTTGATCCTTTAGAAAGTAATTGGCCATATTTGAGAAGTTTTCCTTTTTTTGTTTTTAACAGTGTGCAGTTTCTCGGCCATTCAGGAAACAGATTTGTTAATTCAGTAGTGCAGATTGGTGAAACAATTTCGCACATTGCTCCTAAAAATAAGGATGCAGTGCTGACTGAGCCAGATGGACAGGGGCATGCTATTCGCGTTGATGAAAGTGGAATGGTGTTTTGG